>CAZONP010000001.1:0-36839 GCA_964581155.1 uncultured Candidimonas sp.
ATGCGCCCCGTAATGTTCTCTTCGCTCTTGATGTCGCGTTCGAGCGTCATGACTTCGTCCGGATGGAGCGGCGTCAGGTTTTCGAACATGATCCGATGCTTGATGGCCTCGGGTTGCATGCCGTTGACTTTGTCCACTTTGACCAGAGCGAAATAACGCTCGCCATCTTTGGGCGTGCGTACTTCGCCCTCGATCGAGTCGCCCGTATGCAGGTTGAAGCGCCGGATTTGCGAAGGCGATATATAGATGTCGTCAGTGCTGGCCAGATACGAGGTTTCGGGCGAGCGTAGAAAGCCAAAACCGTCTGGTAAAACTTCAAGCACGCCATCGCCGAAAATCTGTTCGCCTTTCTTGGCGTGGCGCTTCATGATGGCGAACATCAATTCTTGTTTTCGCAAACGGCTGGCGTTTTCTATTTCAAGGTCAGCCGCCATTTCGAGAAGTTTCGAAACGTGCTGCGCTTTTAATTCAGTCAGGTGCATGTGAGAAGAGGGGGGGTATTTGCAAAGTGGTGGCGAGCCCGTGGAAGGCCCGCGCGCAAAGAGGCAGGTTTACAGGGATTCGTCGAGGAAGGTGTTGAGCTGCGACTTGGACAAGGCGCCAACTTTCGTGGCTGCTGCCTTGCCGTCTTTGAACAACATGAGTGTGGGAATGCCGCGGATGCCGAACTTGGCGGCCGTTTCCGGGTTTTCGTCCACGTTGACCTTGGCGATGATAACACGGCCCTTGTACTGGGTTGCTGCTTCGTCCAGGAAGGGTGCGATCATTTTGCACGGACCGCACCAAGCGGCCCAATAGTCGACTAGAACGGGAACGTCCGAGTTCAGGACGTCGGCCTCAAAGGAGGCGTCACTGACGTGTTTGATAGATTCGTTCATGATAGAAAGAAGTAGAAGAGATATGGAAACTGGAAAGCAGACAGGATGGCTAGACTACGACACGGTGTATTCTGTTCGTTGCCTGCAGCGGACTTGTGGCCGGGTTTTTCACAAGCATACCACTCTCAGCCTATGCGCGCACGATGGTTTCCCCCATGCAAGCTATGCCTGGTCGGGCCATTTGGCGCATAGTCCGTAAAATACGGCTTTTGCCACAGAATATTTGGGAATAAATTGGCTACACCACGCTACGATGAAGCATCGATCCGGGTACTGAAGGGGCTGGAGCCCGTGCGTCAACGGCCGGGCATGTATACCCGGACAGACAATCCCCTGCACATTATTCAGGAAGTCATAGACAACGCCGCCGATGAGGCATTGGCCGGCTATGGCCAGAATATCAAGGTGACTTTGCACACCGATGGCAGCGTTTCAGTCGAAGACGACGGACGCGGCATACCGGTGGGCTTGCACGCCGAAGAGCACGCCCCTGTCGTCGAACTCGTGTTCACGCGCCTGCATGCTGGTGGGAAATTCGACAAGAAGGCGGGTGGAGCCTATGCATTCTCCGGCGGCCTGCATGGGGTTGGCGTATCGGTCACCAATGCCTTGTCGACCCGCCTGGAAGTGCGCGTATGGCGCGATGGCAAGACGCATGAAATGGTATTCGGCAATGGCGACGTCGTCGAACCGCTGAAAGAGCTCGAGCCTGCGGGCCGCCGCAAGACGGGCACCCGTGTCAGGGCCTGGCCCGATCCCGCTTATTTCGATGCGCCCGCCATACCGTTATCCGAGCTCGTTCATGTCTTGCGTAGTAAGGCGGTCCTGCTTAGCGGCATCACGGTGTCGCTGACCATAGAGAAGACAGGCGAGACGCGCCAATGGCAGTACCAGGAAGGATTGCGCGGCTATCTTGAAGAGGCGTTGGGCGACGTTGAGAAAGTGGTTCCGCTGTTTGAGGGCGCCCAGTACGCCGAGGCCGACGATGAAACGTTTGCCCAGGGCGAGGGGGCTCAATGGGTCGTCGCGTGGACGGTCGAAGGTCCAGTGGTGCGTGAGTCCTATGTCAATCTTATTTCCACGACGGCCGGGGGTACGCACGAGTCAGGCTTGCGCGATGGCTTGTTCACCGCCGTCAAGTCGTTCGCGGAACTTCATGGGCTTGTGCCCAAAGGCGTAAAGCTGTTGCCCGAAGATGTCTTCGCCCGGGCAAGTTTTGTATTGTCGGCCAAAGTCCTCGACCCGCAGTTTCAGGGTCAGATCAAGGAGCGGCTCAATAGCCGCGATGCGGTTCGGCTGGTAAGTGGATTTGTCAAGAATGCATTGGATCTCTGGTTGCATGCCAATGTCGAATACGGCAAAAAGTTGGCCGAGTCAGCTATACGGCAGGCACAGGTGCGGGCACGGTCATCGCAAAAAATCGAGAAACGCAAAAGCTCGGGCGTGGCCGTGTTGCCCGGCAAGCTGACCGACTGCGAGTCGACCGATATTTCGCGTACCGAAGTTTTCCTGGTGGAGGGCGACTCGGCGGGGGGATCGGCCAAGATGGGCCGGGACAAGGAATTCCAGGCGGTCCTGCCGTTGCGCGGCAAGGTGCTTAATTCCTGGGAAGTCGAGCGCGACAGGCTGTTTGGCAATAACGAAATCCACGACATTGCCGTCGCCATCGGGGTTGATCCTCATGGTCCGAACGATAACGCCAATTTGTCGGCCTTGCGCTACGGACGCATCTGCATCTTGTCCGATGCCGATGTGGACGGTTCGCATATTCAGGTGCTGCTGCTTACCTTATTCTTCAAGCACTTTCCCAGGCTGGTGGAAGCGGGTCACGTGTATGTGGCCAGGCCTCCGCTATTCCGGGTGGACGTTTTAGCGTCGGGCAAGCGTCCGGCTCGCAAAGTCTATTGCCTGGATACAGGTGAGCTTGAGGCCGTGCAAGACAAGCTGCGCAAGGAAGGGGTGAGGGAATCGTCCTGGAGCATCAGCCGATTCAAGGGTCTGGGGGAGATGAGCGCGGAGCAGCTATGGGACACCACCATGAATCCCGATACGCGCCGGCTCATGCCCGTAACGTGCGGCGAACTTGGCACTGCGGCCACGACACAAATGTTCGACATGTTGATGGGCAAGGGCGAGTCTGCGCAACGGCGGGTCTGGCTGGAAGAAAAAGGCAATCTGGCCGAAGTGGACGTTTAAACCCATACCGAGATAAGAATGGACAGTACACAAACAGACCTGTTTGATGACAAGCAGGATGGCGACGCGATTACGCTGGCTCACTATGCTGAGCAGGCTTACCTGGATTATGCGGTTTCCGTCGTACGGGGACGGGCATTGCCCGACGTGACGGACGGTCAGAAACCCGTGCAACGCCGGATTCTCTATGCCATGCAGGCCATGGGCTTGGGCCACGCCACCAAACCGGTCAAATCGGCCCGCGTCGTAGGCGACGTCCTTGGTAAATACCATCCACATGGCGACCAGGCAACCTATGGCGCGATGGTCCGCATGGCGCAGGATTTCATGCTGCGTTATCCGCTGGTGGACGGTCAGGGCAACTTCGGCTCGCGCGACGGCGACAACGCCGCTGCCATGCGCTATACCGAGGCGCGTCTGGCTCCTTTCGCGCGGGTCTTGCTCGACGAGCTGGACGAGGGCACGGTGGACTTCGTTCCCAACTACGACGGAAGCCAGAAAGAGCCCTTGCAGTTGCCGGCCCGGTTGCCGGTCATGTTGCTCAATGGCGCCTCGGGCATCGCCGTCGGCATGGCGACGGAGATTCCTTCACACAATTTGCGTGAGGTGGCGCAGGCCTGCGTGGCCATATTGAAGAACCCCAAGTTGAGTGACGAGGAACTGTTCCAGTTGGTGCCGGGGCCGGACTTTGCCGGGGGTGGCCAGATTATTTCCTCGGCTGCGGAAATTGCGCATATTTATAGTAGTGGCCGGGGTTCGATCAAGGCGCGGGCCCGGTGGCAGTTCGAAGAAATGGCGCGCGGCCAGTGGCAGTTGGTGATTACGGAACTGCCGCCCGGGACGTCATCCCAGAAAATACTCGAGGAAATCGAGGATAAGACCAATCCGAAAATCAAAGCCGGCAAGAAAACCTTGTCAGCCGACCAGCAACAGACCAAGGCATTGGTGTTGAGCCTGCTGGATGCCGTGCGCGACGAGTCGGGCAAACAGGCTGCCGTGCGCCTGGTTTTCGAGCCGAAAAGCAGCCGCATCGACCGCGACGAATTCGTCAATATCCTGCTGGCCCAAACCAGCATGGAAGGCAGCGTTCCGGTCAACCTGGTGTGCATCGCCACCGACGGCAGGCCGGGCCAGCGTTCGCTGCGGCAGATCTTTACCGACTGGCTGGGTTTTCGCGCGCATACGATCACTCGACGCACGCAATTTCGCCTCGACAAGGTGACTGACCGTATTCATGTGCTGCAGGGCCGTATGGTCGTTTACTTGAATGTCGACGAGGTCATCCAGACCATACGCGAGTCGGACGAACCGCGTGCCGCGTTGATGCAGCGGTTTAGTCTGAGCGAGCGCCAGGCCGAAGACATTCTTGAGATGCGCCTGCGCCAACTGGCACGTCTGGAAGGTTTCAAGATAGAGAAGGAGCTGGCCAGCCAGAAAGCGGAGCAGACGGTATTGCAGGAGCTTTTGAATAATCCTAATGCCTTCAAACGGCTGATGATCAAGGAAATAGAGGCGGACGCCAAGCAGTATGGCGACGGCAGGCGTACGCTTATCCAGGTGGCCGAGCGCGCGGTACTGGAAAATCGCGTGGTTGACGAACCGGTCACCGTCGTCATTTCCGAGAAAGGTTGGTTGCGCTCGCGTCAAGGCCACGGACACGAGGCTGCGCAGTTCTCGTTCAAGGCCGGCGATGGCCTGTACGATACGATCGAGTGCCGCAGCACCGACGATCTTGTCGCTATCGCCGACAACGGCCGCGTGTACGCTGTGTCCGTGGCGTCCTTGCCGCCGGCCAGGGGCGACGGCCAACCAATTACTTCCATGGTCGAAGTCGAGCGCGGCACGCGCATCGTGCATATGCTCGCGGGCGGACAGCAGCAGCGGTATGTCCTGGGTACGCGGGCAGGATACGGATTCATGACGACGCTCAAGGACCTCACCACACGCCAGCGCGCAGGCAAGCAGTTTCTAACCTTGGAGCCGGGCGACGCCATATTGAAGCCGGCCCGATTGCGTGACGACGACTTGCATCTTGCCATGTTGTCGAGCAAAGGGCGCTTCCTTGTCGTGGAATTGTCGCAACTCAAATCCTTGTCCGGTGGCGGGCGCGGCACCATCCTTATGGGCCTGGATGCCGCCGACCACGTGGAGCAATGGGTGCCAGTTGGGCCGGCTGGGCTGCGCATCAGCGGCATTTACCGTAATAAGGAGACGGTGCTTCCGCTGGGACTGGATTCCCTGGAGGAGTACATGGCCAAGCGGGCCCGTAAGGGCAAAGCGCTGAGCGTCAAGGTCAAGCAGCCAGTGCTGTTGACCGCCTAGTTGCCCCGTTGTCTTAATATAGCGATATTCACTTTACTTTTTTCGCAGGCGTTATGAGCTTCAAAGTCACCGTTCAACCCAGTAATCACGAATTCTCCGTCGCTGACGGCCAAACCGTTCTCGACGCGGCGCTGGACGCCGGCATTGTGTTGCCTTATAGCTGCCGAAATGGCGCCTGCTCGACTTGCAAAGGCAAAGTCGTGTCGGGCAGCTTCGATGCCGGCGACAGCCCGGCACAAATTCTTACCGCTGAAGAAATCGCGCAAGGCTATACCCTTTTTTGCCAGGCCAGGCCCAGCTCCGACCTCTTGATCGAAGCCCACGAAATTCGCATGGCCACCGATATCCAGATCCGTAAAATGCCGGCGCGCGTCATGGACCTGCAGCCCATGGGCGCGGATGTCATGGTCATTAAACTGCAACTGCCGGCAACAGATCCGTTTCGTTTCTATGCCGGCCAGTATCTCCAGTTCATATTGAAGGATGGCCGGCGGCGCAGTTATTCCATGGCCACGCCTCCATCGGAAAACAACTTGGTGGAGCTGCATATCCGGCACACCCCGGGCGGAGCCTTTACTGACCACGTGTTCGGCGCGGGCGCCACGCAAATGAAGGTGCGCGAAATTCTTCGTGTCGAAGGACCATTCGGTTCGTTTTTTCTGCGCGACGACAGCGACAAGCCCATTGTTCTGCTGGCCAGTGGTACGGGGTTTGCTCCAATTAAGGCCATGGTGGAACAGATGATGGTCGCCGGCAACCCTCGTCAAGCCGTCCTGTACTGGGGCGGGCGTCGGCCCGCCGACTTATACATGGACGAACTCGCGGCGGAATGGGCCCGGACCTACCCTGGCTTTCGTTATATTCCAGTTATCTCCGATGCGCTTGCGGACGACGCTTGGACGGGCCGCACGGGTTTTGTTCATCAGGCCGTCCTGCAAGACATCCCGGACCTCTCCGGGTACCAGGTATATGCGTGCGGCGCGCCGGCCATGGTCGAGCATGCCAGGAAAGACTTCATTCATCTGGCCGGTATGCTGGAAGAAGACTTCTTCGCTGACGCTTTCACCACCGAGGCCGATACGAAATGAAAGTTGCGGTGCTGGGTAGCGGAATCATCGGGGTTTCCACGGCCTGGTGGCTGAGCCAGGCCGGTCACGATGTTGTCGTTATCGATCAGGAAACCGGCCCAGCACGGCAAACCAGTCGCGCCAACGGCGGACAAATTTCGGTGTCGTACGCGGAACCGTGGGCCAATCCGCAAGCGCCGTTCAAGCTTGCCCGATGGCTGCTCAGGGACGATTCCCCCCTTGCGTTCCGCCTCCGGTTGGACCCGCGGCAGTGGTGGTGGGGCATGATGTTTTTGCGCGAATGCCTGCCGGCACGGTTGGTGCCCAATGTGCGCGCCATGGTCAAGATGGCGGAATACAGCCGGTCGACGCTGCAGCAAATGAGGGTGCAGCTGAACATCCAATACAATCACCTGGAACGCGGGATACTCAATTTCTATTGCGATCCCGTGGAGTTCGAGCAGTCCCAGAAGATGGCAGGCGTGATGCGTGATCTGGGCGTGGATCGGCGCATTATCAGTCCGGATGAAGCCGTGGCGCTGGAGCCGGCCTTGCAACATGCCCGCAGCCGCATCGTCGGCGCCGACTACACCCCCGACGATGAAAGCGGTGACGTACATTTATTCACTCTGGCACTCGCGGAACGCGCGCGCCAGGCAGGCGTCGAGTTCCGTTTTTCCACCGGGATTAGTCGCCTGATCTCCGTGGACGGCCGGATCCAGGGAGCTGAGGTCATTCGTCCTGACGGCCTGTATGAAACCATACGGGCCGACGCGTATGTGGCGGCCCTGGGATGCTACACGCCGCGTCTTGTGGCGCCGTTGGGCGTGCCCTGCAACGTTTATCCCGCCAAAGGCTATTCCGCAACGTTCGACATTACAAATGCCGCGACGGCGCCCACAGTCAGTCTCACAGACCGTGCGAACAAACTGGTCTACACTCGCCTGGGCAACCAATTGCGCGTGGCAGGCACGGCCGAACTATCGGGCTACTCAAGGGGACTGAATACAATCCGTTGCCAAAATATGACGCGCATGGTGCATGATATGTTCCCAACCGCGCTTGATTTTGATAACGTACGCTACTGGTCGGGTCTTCGGCCTACAACCCCGTCGAATGTCCCACTTATTGGCAAGACACGAATCCCCAACCTTTACCTTAATACCGGGCACGGCACATTGGGCTGGACCATGGGTGTGGGCTCCGGCCGCGCCCTGGCCGACCTGATATCCGGACGCCAGCCCGAACCCGAGTTTCCTTTTCTAGGTATGACTGCTTTATGAAACAACATTGGCTGTTCGGCGCGGCTTGCGGTTCCGCGCGTAAGTGGGCTTGGACTAGCGCCGGCGTTTTGCTGGTTTCGGCTATGGGCGTTTCCGCCGCCACCGAGGTACGAGTCTGGCATTCGCTTAATCCACATAATAAAAAAGCCTTTGAGACGCTCGTCAAGGATTTCAACAAGAGCCAGAAGGAGGTCAGTGTCGACCTCAAGGCGTTTGACTCGCAAGGCGCCATCGAGGCTGCCTTGGGCGCTGCTAAAAAGCGTGACGATAAACCCCACCTGGTACAGCTGGACGATACCCGCGCGCCTGACGACATAGCCAAGCGCTCTTATATTCAGCCTATGCACGTACTGGCGGCGAAACACCCCGTCAAGGACGCCAAATGGTTCTTGTCGGACAGCAATACGTTTTTGCGGGATACGAAAGGCCGTTTACTGGCATTTCCATACATGGTCGATATCCCCGTCATGTATTACAACATCGACGCGTTCAAGAAGGCCAATATCAAGCCGGCGGTACCGGAACGATCCTGGAAGGGCTTGCAGGATCAACTGGTTACCCTCGCCAACAACAGCACGCGCAATTGCCCGCTCACCAGCGACCAGACGGTCTCCATTAACCTGGAGAATCTTGCGGCGGTGAATAACCAGCCCTATACAACGTTGGATAACGGCCTGAAGGCCAAGGGTACACCCGCGTTCGCGTTCGATCTCATGTACATACGCCACCTGTCCATGATGATCAGTTGGGCACGCACCGAATTATTGGTCAAGCCCCAATTCGATGCAGTCGCGGCAACGCGGTTCGCCAACGGCGAGTGCGCCGTGCTCATGTCCACCTCCGGCAATATCGGATGGTTCAAGGATGCCAGGAAACTCAATTTCGCGATTAGCGGCTTGCCGTATTACCCCGAAGTGACCTCCAAACCCGGCAACCCCTTTGTCGGCGGTTCGGCTTTGTGGTCTATTGCCGGTCAGGCCAAAGATGGCGATGCAGCCAGCGTGCAGTTTCTAAGCTGGCTTGCCCAGCCCGACCAGGCGACCCGGTGGTATCAGAGCACTGGCTTTTTGCCCTTGACTAAGAAGGCATTCGATGGTGCCGAAAAAGGCTACTACAAAGACCTGGGCGAATGGCAGGCGCTGGTGGCGGCCTATGCGGGCAACCCTGGTGTAACGGCGCGCGGTTTTCGTGTGCACAACTACCCCAAGATCAAGGTGATGTTCCAGCAAAAGCTCGACGGTGCGTTCAATGGCGCACAGCCGGCTGTCACTACCCTGAAGTCCGCTTCATCTGAAGCCAGCCAACTGATGAAAGAACGCTAGCCAAAGGTTAGGGGCGGCTATTGCCGCTTTGACGATGGGTTATATGAACACCCTGTGGGCAAATTGGCCCTCAGGGTGTTTTTACGTTCCCGTCATATGTAACTTATTGATAATAAAGGAAACATACACGATTCCTTGTGACGATAAAACATTCTATCCGTAGATGTCGCGCTGGCGAGCCCGCCACCGCATGCGCAAAATGCAAGGCAACCGCACACGACGTGCGGCTCGCAATTTCCTGGTGCATCTATGGCAAAAATCTTTGTTATGTCCAGCTTATGCCTGCTGCTTTCGGCGTGCGTCGGCGGGCCCGACTGGTCGTTGCTCATCAAGCCCAAGCCGACCAATGAGGCCGCTGCGGCGCAGTATAGTTTCGCGTGGCGCTTGTCGGGCGACAGGGCGGTGGCCCCTTTGCAAGTTTTCGACAACGGCCGCCGGATGTGGTTGCAGTTTGGATCCGGGCAGGCATTGCCCGCCGTTTTCGAGCGCCTGCCCTCTGGAGATAGACCCGTGCGCTATACCCTTGAAGGACCATACATGGTCTTGCAGGGGGTGTGGCCGTCATTGATACTTCGTGGTGGCCGCCTTAGCAGCATTGTCGAACGGGCGGATGCTGTCGCGGCCCCGATTCCAAGACCAAATTTGGAATCAAAACCCGCAGCGGCCAGCGTGGATCCACCCCCAGTGCCGGCACCCACTCCCGCCCCGTCCTTGACCAAGCCGGAGTCGGCGTCCGCAGCAGCGCTCACAGCAGTAAGTTTTCCGACCCCGGCGCAAGAGCCGCCTACCCGCTATAGCGTCTCCCCGAAAGACATTAATCTGCGCACGGTGCTGTCACGCTGGGCAATAGAAGCGGGCTGGACTTTCGAGCCGGAGCACTGGGCGGTCAATGCCGATATCCCCATCGCGGGTTCGGCCAGTTTCGAGCCGGGATTCAAGTCCGCCGTCCAGCAACTCATGGCATCGACCGAACTTGCCGACCGCCCCTTGCAGCCATGTTTCTATTCCAACCGCGTGTTGCGCGTCGTACCGTATGCGCAGCCTTGCGACCGCACCGCCGGCGCGGTGCAAGCGTCATGACGCGGCCTTCTCAATGGCTTTTCATAGTCGTGGCGTGCGCCATGCTCGGCGGCTGCGCGCTCGGCGAAAGAATGCAAAAAATCGCGGGCGCCGTAAACCGGGTCAGCGCCGACATCCAGGCCCGGCACGACGGTTTCGAGCGAAGCGTCAGCAGTATCGAAGCGCGCCGTGCAGCGCAAGATGTGAAGCGACCATGGTTGGTGGGCGCCTCCCAGCCTCTTGCTCGTGAAGTAACGCTGCCCCTGGCATTGCGGAACAACGTAAACACCACCCTGATATTCGGCGATGGGCCAATGGACTTGCCGCGTTTGGCGCAGCGCGTGGCCACCGTCACCAATATTCCGGTGCACATCGCGCCCGAGGCATTATTGCCGCTTGAGCACTTCGGCCCCCGGTTGGCGGTCTCCGGTTCGGGGCTGAATGCGCCGGTGCCCATGATGGTCAGCCTGTCGGGGAAAGCGGAGCCTCTTGCCCGAATATTGGACCGCGTGGGCGCCCGTTTAGGGGTGATGTGGCGCTACGAAAATGAACGCATCGAATTCTATCGTACAGAGACGCGGGTCTTCAATGTGCGCGCGCTCACGTTGAATGCAAGCGCCGAAGCGTCCTTGGGGCTAGGCTCGAGCGCGCAGGCGGAGGGGTTTGCCAGCACCTCGAAGACCACCCTCGCCAGCAGCACCCACGATTTGCTGGCGGTGGTACGTGCGCGAATCGAGCCCTTTCTTTCACGTGCCGGCGTTCTGGTCGCCGAAGCGGGCGCCAGTTCGTCCATTATCGTGACCGACATGCCTCATGTACTACAGCGCATAAGCCGTTACCTGGATCAGGAAAATCGTTCGCTGACACGCCGCGTGAGACTGGTGTTCGAAGAACTTACCGTCGTACTCAACGACCAGGCCGAGGCGGGACTGGATTGGAATTTGGTTTTTTCCAGCGCCAAGGCGGCAGCGGCTTTGACGATGCCTGGCAGTGCGATGGCCGACGCGGGGTCGCTGAGTCTTGGTCTGAACCATGGCCCATTCCAGGGATCGGATGCCATGATCAAGGCGCTTAGCCAGGCAGGTCAGGTGGTCCGGCGCAGCAGCATGCCGGTCCTTACCTTGAACCGGCGCCCGGTAACTCATGCCGTGCGCACTACCTTTTCGTACATCGACAAAGTAGAGACAACGGCGATGGCCAGTGGTACCGGGCTGGCATTGCCATCCGTTTCCGTAAGCCAACGGGAAGAAACCGTCGGATCGCTCATCACCCTGGTGCCCGACGCCCAGGACGATGGCCAGATACTGCTGTCGGTCGCGTATGACAACACGGTGGCCCAACCTTTGAAGTCCGTGACTTTCGGAGACAAGGAAAATCCACTCCAACTGCAGCAAATCACGATTGATGGCAACGGCACAGTGCAGCAAGTGGTCTTGCGGCCAGGCCAGCCTTTGGTCATTTCCGGCTTTGATCGCAGCCAGGAGGAAACCGATGGCCGGCGGCTTAATCCCGGCATTCCATTGGCGTTCGGCGGTAGCGACCGGGCGTCAAGTCAGCGTCTGATGACAATCATGGTCGTCACCGCTCAGGTGGAGGAGGGTTTTTGACGGCATGGTGAATGAGCGTTCAATACTATTGCCGTTGCCTGCAGCCACCCTGGTGTTCGGCATGGAGTGGCAGCCCACCGTCGGTGTCAGGGCGCAACGGCTCGGCAGTCGGTTGGCGCGTCAGCATAAGGCAAGCCATATGGTGGTGTCCGGCGATTCCGCCGGTTCTGTCGGCGTCGTTGCATTGAAATCGGTTCGGCGTTCGCAAAAGACCTTGCTGTATTCCGCCGCGCAAAATGTGGCGCAGCTATTCGGCGTCGGCACTGTTGCCTTGGTGCTTGAGATTGAGGGCGCGGGTTACTGGCTGGTGGCGGTGCATGAGGGCGCCGTCATCGCGCGCACCGACTCTTTGCATGTGTCTGCCCAAGCAGCCAGCGGCATCTTGGCGGAACTGCAGCAGGCCTATCCCCGACTCGTCATGCTGGGCGAGGCCGGATCGCCGTCGCTGCCCACGTTGGCCGATATCGCCGCTGCCAGTTCCACGCTTAGTCGGCTCGTGGTCATCAGGCGCTGGACGGCGGTGCTTCCTTTGCCCGTGCAATTGCTGGTTTTCATCCTGGTGCTTATATTGCTGGTTCCCCGCCTCTGGAATATGTGGCAGCCGGTGGCTGCGGCAGAGACAAAAGCCGTCATTGAACCGACATCGGCGTGGCGTCTGGCAACGAACAAGGCGCTGCAGGCTCATGTCATTCATGGCGTGCCCGGCACACGCGCATTGCTCGATGCCTTGTACATTATTCCGGTCAGCGTCGGCGGGTGGTCGCTTCGGCAGGTGGAGTGCCGTCCGGACGCACGGTGGTGGCGCTGCCAGGCACGCTACGACCGCCGAAGCCGCGATGCAAGCAATAGCGGGTTCCTGGACAGCTCGCCAAAACACTGGGCGACGGTATTCACCTCCATGGAGCAGGCGGATCCAACATGGCGCGCCGATGCGCCCAGCATGCCGCTGGCGGATCGGCGGGTCCGGACCAGCGCGCAGAACGACAAGGAATTGCTCAGTTCGTTACAGGCCATACGGCCGGCATTTGCCCAATTGCAACTCAGTGGTTCGTCACCGCTGGCGGTTGCCGCGCCGCTGGACGACCGGGGCATTGCCATTGCACGGCCGGCGGAAATCCCTGTCTTCATGTCGCGGAAGGTAACAGTAAACGGGCCGCTCCGATCCGGCAGCTTGCTTTTGCCTTATACAAGCCTCATCACGTGGCACAAGGCTGTCCTCACACTTAACGATATCGAGCGGCCAGGATTGAATCGCAGCCGTCTTCACTTGTCCCTGGAAGGAGCGCTTTATGAACTCGCAACGGTTGCCCCACAGGCAGTCCAAGCACCCGGTACGGCGGCAACCGATTAACCGCAAGGCCGGTTTCCGGTATCTGTCCCTTTTGCTGCCAGGCATGGTGCTGCTGGCCTTTTCGTTTCCCTCGACTGGCGTTTCGCGCACCGACGATTTGGCGACTGAACAAATGCAGGTGCGCGAACTGATGCGCCTGGATACAGCACGCGCCCTCGACGAGGCAAGAAGCGGCCAGCGCAAAGACAATAACTTGGCGCCATCGGCGGACCAGGCAAATCGTTACACACAGAGCGGTTCGCTCAAGCTGGTGGCCATATACGGTGTCGGCACAAAACTGTTGGCCGAAGTGCTGGTGGGACAACAGCCCCATATGTATGTGCGGGGCCGTGCGCTGCCCATAGGGCTCAAGGGGGGCGACACGTCGGCCTATATGTTGCGCGGTATATCGGGCTCGTGTGTGCACCTCGAACGCAAGTCGGAGTCACACATCTTGTGCCTGCAACCCGCGCTTGGGACGTCAAAGTAATGATCAGGCTTCCGTCATCGTGGCGTCGGTCGACCATCGGGTCCGAGCCGCCTCGGCAAGCGCCAACGCGCTTCAATGCCGCCGACGCCGTGGTTGTGTCGAGTCCCGACGACTTGGCCGCCATGGAGCCGGGTTTCGTCGAATCCTTAAGCCAGCGCTTCGAAGTCGAAGCGCTGGCGTCGCGTTTGTGTCCGGTGCTGTTGGCCGATCAATCCGTCGCCATCTTTGCCTTGGCGGAGCATGTGGGCAGCGACCAGGCCGACGCGCTTGCGCATCGCATTGGCGCTTGCGGCTATCGCCTGTCCGCTCCGGCGCGATATGTGCTTGCCGCGCCGCTGCTATTGGCGGCGGCGCGCAACCAGCTTGCCGGGAAACCGGGCGCCGGCGGCACGACGTCGGTGCCATCCAGAACGGCGCTGGCTGATGCGTTCAACGATATGGTCGAATGGGGCGTGCGTAATGGGGCCAGCGATCTGCACCTTAACGTTCGCTTGCGCGAACCAGTGTCGGAGGTGAAGTTCACCCTGTCGGGCCGCTATGTATCGCCACAGCGCTTCGCGCGCATGCCCACCCATATGCTCGTCGACATGCTGTCGGTGGCGTGGATGGACATATCCGGCGGCAATGGCGCCGTTTTCGACCCCTTGGCGGAACAGCAGGGCAGTATGACGCGGCTGGTGGACGGTAAAACAGTCATGCTGCGTTGGGCATCGCTGGCTGCGGACCAGGGCCCCAGTGTGTGCCTGCGGCTGCTCGAGCGTGATGCTCGGGCACGGATTCCCGGTCTGGAGCAATTGGGCTACCTGCCCGACCAGATTGACCAGGTTGGCAGGGTCATGCTGTCGGACGGTGGCGTCATCATCTTTGCCGGTACGGTTGGTTCGGGGAAATCGACCAGTCTGGCGTCGCTGATCTGCAGTCTCCCGGCGCACCGCAAGGTAATCACGATAGAAGATCCGGTGGAGTACATTATTCCGGGCGCAATTCAGAACACGGTTGCCCGTAACCTGAATGCCACAGCGCATGACATGTATGCGTCAAAGCTCAGAACATTGAAACGTTCCGCAATGACCGACGTTCTGATCGGTGAAGTCCGGGATCAGGAAACAGGAAGGGCGCTGATGGATCTGGCCGGCTCTGGCGTAAATGTATACACCACCGTCCATGCACCTTGCGCGGCGCATATTCCCGAACGGCTGGCGTCGGATTTTATCGGGGTGTCCCGCGACTTCCTCGCCACGCCGGGCATGTTGAAGTTATTGGTCTATCAGGCTCTCTTGCCGGTTCTATGCCCGCATTGCGCGCTACAAGCACGTTGCCTGACCGATGGCGACATGCACCTGGATGGCAAACGGCGCTCAGCCACGGACTGGGGTGGATGGCTTGATCTCATACAGACGCTGTATGGCGACGCCTGCGGCATGCTGCGCGTGCGTAATCCGGCTGGCTGTTCCGCGTGCCGTCGGCACCAGTTGCCGGAACTCAACGGGTATGCCGGACGCACGGTCGTCGCCGAGATTGTCGAGCCGGCAGTGGCTGCCTGTCACTCGCTCCCGGTCACCGATCCGCAGCACCGAGGCGCTATGGAATGCGCCGTGCTGAAGGCATACAGTGGGGAAATTGACCCGCGTGATATCGAAGCGCGATTTCATGCGTTCGAAACGCAGCGCCGCCTGCAGGTTCAGGGAACGGGGGAACCCGCCTGCATGCCGCTTCTGAGGGCCGTGCCATGCTGAAAGCGGTCAAAGCGGCTCTATGGTGGTTCGACGCCGCGCGCCAGGCCGTCGATTCCTGGCGTTTCACCAGCGCAAGGGGGGACTATTACGACTACTTGTCGGCGTTGTTGACCGGTATGCAGGGTCGGCGTCCTTTGCGCGACGTGTTCGACCTGGATGCGCGACGTTATGGGCCAGGGTCAGTCAGAGGGCGGCTGTCCGAACGCTGGGTCCGTGCCTACCAAGCCGCAGGCGGCGACTTGTATGCCACATGGTATGGATGCTTCCCGCCAAGCGAATTGCTGCTCATCCGCGTCGCGCAGTCGTTTGGCAACGCCGCACTTATCAAGACGTTGGGTGAGTTGGCACATGTCCATCGGCTGATGCGCCTGGCAGGCCAGTTGGTTGTTTCTACATTGTGGTCTGCAGTTGCGGCACTGTCTGTGCTCCTGTCAATGTTGTTTGCAATTCCGGCATATACCGTACCGCGCTTGCTGCAAACGTTCTCGGCGGTTCCGCAAGAGTATTACGGCAGCTTGACGCGTTCCTTGCTTGCCTTCGCCACCGTTGTCCAGGACCACTGGACGTTTGCGGCAGCCCTGAGTGGCGGCGGATGCGCGTTGCTATTGTGGTCCCTGCCGAACACCACCGGACCCTTGCGCAAGCTTCTGGACCGGTTTTTCATTTGGCGAATATATCGTCAGGTTCAGGCGCTGCGTTTCCTGGCGCTGCTTGGCATCGTCCTGAGCAGGGACGAGGCGGTATCGACCCAGCTGCGTGCCGCGCTGGCAATGCAGTCGAGCGGCGCATCCGTCTGGCAGGCAGCGCACATCAACGCCATGTTGGCACGTATCGACTCTGGCATCGTAGGGCCGGATACGTTCGATACAGGCCTGCTGGACCGCGAACACTACTGGTTTTTCAACGATATGGTCATGGCCCGCGGCCTGGGCGCCGGCATGCTGCTGAGCAGCGATCGACTGCGCGGGCACGTGCTCGGCACCGTTGCGCGGCAGGCAACCGCCTTGCGTTGGGGCCTTTTGCTTGCCAGCGTTGCTGCTCTGCTGAGCCTGGCGCTTTGGCACTATGCAGTGATCGACGAATTGCGCCGATCGCTATTGATTTTCTACGCAAGCCAATAGGGGCGGGCGTGTTATTCAGGAGCTCACATGTCGACCATCACTTCCTCGCAAGACGGCTTTTCCCTGATCGAAGTGTCGATCGTAACGGCCATCGTCCTACTTCTGGCCATCATTGGCGTGCCCGCCATTGGGGGATACGTCGTGGAGAACAAGGTGCCCAAGGTGGGAGAGGAGTTGGCGCGATTCATATTGCAAACCAAGGTGAACGCGCCCAACGGATCCATCACTCCTTATGCAGGAATAGCCACATCAAATTTCGCCAATCTGGTTCGTGAATCAAGCATATTCTCCGTTGCGGATAGCGGTGCCACGCCGCGTGTGTTGCACGGACTCGGCGGTGACGGGCAGGTAACCATTGCCGAAGTTGACGGCGGGGCGTCGTTTTCGATCACCCTGTCCAAGGTAAGCAACGCGGCTTGTCCCGCCATTGCTTCGGTCATGCAACGGGTTTCCGATACGATGACGGTAGGTCCCGAGGGCCAGGCGGCCACCACCATAAAAGACGATGTTACGCACTACAGCGCCCTGGCCACCGAGTCCAAATGCGCCAGCGGCGACGTGAATACTTTCATCTTCACCGCCAGCTAACCGGTGGCGGTCATGCGTGCGCAACAGGGCTTTTTCATGCTGGAACTGATCGTGGCGGCCATCATTGCCACCTTGCTGGCGGTATGGGGGACTCATAGCCTGGTCAACCAAATCAACGACGCAAGCGCGCAGTCCGCCGCCGCGTGGATGCTCGTCGTCAAGAAAGCAGCGTCTGCCTACATGGAGCGTTATGCCGTTGAGCTTGCACAGGCTGACGACGGCTTGCGGTCGAGTCTTGCTGGTTATGCCGATTGGAGCGCACCCTCGTTGCCTGAACTGAAGGCGGGTAATTTACTGTCATCCAGCTTCCCGGAAAGCATAAACCCCGGCAAGGGCGCTTCCATCAAACTGATGCGCGAGGGAAGCTGCCCTGGCTCTTCCTGTCGCTTGTCGGCATTGGTGCATAGCAACGCGCCATTCGTCATGCATTCCGACGGGCGCATCGACGAGCAGATGGTGGCGCAATGGACGATGGCGACGCAAGGGTGGGGCGGTTCGGTCAACCCGCTGCGGCCCGACCGTATAAGCGGGCCGGCGTTCGATCTGCCGAATCCGCCGGCGGGAGGCTCGCCGTATGCGCCGGGTACAGTGGCTTTGGCGATAACGGCCGAGCAGCTGGGCAACCTGGACTTCCTGCGGGTGCGCGACACTCGGAATCCCGACTTTCAAGGTGCTCTAACGGTCGCGGGCGAAATCGGTTCACAGGCCGACCTTCGTGCCGGCCGTTACGTTCATGTAGGCGCCGCCGAGGCTCTACTGACCAATTGCTCGGAGAACGGTGCGGTGGCGCTGGATCTGGACGGCGGCCTGTTGGTATGCCGCAATAAGCTCTGGCGTGCGTCGAGCCGCACGGGCGGTGGCGGCTACTCCACCAGTCTGAACAACGGATGCCAACACAGCCCGGGGCACCTGACGACCAATCCCGTCACGGGGACATGCAGCTGCCCTGCGGGTTCGGCTCCGGTACTGATCGCGGACACCGGCGTTGCCGAATTTCCCCAGGACCGCATCATGGGCTTTTTGTGTGTGGATTGACCCCGCATGGGGCTGGATGTGTGATCGTGCAACGCTTTTCACGCGCACTTACAAAACAGCCCCTATAATCAAGGGTTATCTATCTATAGTGTTTTTCTGCAATGAAAACCTCCGAAATACGTCAGAAATTTCTATCCTTTTTTGAATCGAAAGGCCACCAGGTCGTGCCGTCGTCGTCCCTGGTTCCCGGCAACGATCCAACCTTGCTGTTTACCAATGCGGGCATGGTTCAATTCAAGGATGTTTTCACCGGGAAAGATACTCGCCCCTACAGCCGTGCCACCAGTTCCCAGCGCTGTGTGCGAGCCGGCGGCAAGCACAACGACCTGGAAAATGTGGGTTATACGGCCCGCCACCATACGTTCTTCGAAATGCTGGGCAATTTCAGTTTTGGCGACTATTTCAAGCGTGAAGCCATTCACCATGCATGGGAGCTTTTGACCACGGTCTACCGGTTGCCCGCCGATAAGCTTTGGGTCACGGTTTACCAGGAAGATGACGAAGCCCACGACATCTGGGCGAATGAAATAGGGGTGCCTGTCGAGCGCATTGTTCGCATCGGCGACAACAAAGGCGCACGATATGCCTCCGATAATTTCTGGCAGATGGCCGATACCGGCCCCTGCGGCCCGTGCTCGGAAATTTTCTACGACCACGGTCCCGATATCTGGGGAGGCCCTCCCGGATCGCCCGAAGAAGACGGTGATCGCTATATCGAAATCTGGAACCTGGTGTTTATGCAGTTCGAGCGCGATGCCGCAGGCAATATGCCACTACTGCCCAAGCCCTGTGTCGACACCGGCATGGGGTTGGAACGCATCGCCGCCGTGTTGCAGCACGTTCATTCCAACTATGAAATCGATCTCTTCCAGTCGCTGATCAAGGCCGCCGCGCGCGAAACCGGCGCCACCGATTTGAACAATAACTCCTTGAAGGTCATTGCCGATCACATCCGCGCGTGCAGTTTTCTGGTTGTCGATGGGGTCATCCCCAGCAATGAAGGCCGGGGCTATGTGTTGCGGCGTATCGTTCGCCGCGCCTTGCGGCATGGCCACAAGCTCGGGCAAACCGGAA
Source organism: uncultured Candidimonas sp. (assembly GCA_964581155.1). Taxonomy (GTDB): domain Bacteria; phylum Pseudomonadota; class Gammaproteobacteria; order Burkholderiales; family Burkholderiaceae_B; genus Pollutimonas. The sequence goes on from CAZONP010000001.1 coordinate 19,109, forward strand.
TTTTCTTTCACCGCCTGGTGGGCGACCTTGTGGCGGAAATGGGTGACGCCTATCCGGAACTGACGGCCCAACAAACCCGCATCGAGCAAGTGCTTCGGCAGGAAGAAGAGCGTTTCAGCGAAACGCTGGAGAACGGCATGAAGATACTGGATGCCGCGTTGGCGGGCGTCCCCGAAAATGGCACGCTCGACGGGCAGACCCTGTTCACGCTGTACGACACGTATGGCTTTCCGTTTGACCTTACCGCTGACATCTGCCGGGAGCGCAATGTGCAGGTGGATCAGGACGGGTTCGATGCGGCAATGAGTCGCCAGCGCGAACAGGCACGCGCCGCCGGCAAGTTCAAGGCGGTCGAAGGACTCAGCTACAGTGGCGTCGACACCCGCTTCCAGGGCTACGAATCATTGCGCGCGCACGGCCGGATCACCGCCCTTTACCTTGACGGTACGGCAGTCGACACACTGCAAGCCGGTCAGTCCGGCATTGTCGTGCTGGACACTACCCCGTTCTATGCCGAGTCCGGTGGTCAGGTCGGCGACACCGGCGTGTTGCTGGGTGAGGGTACGCGCTTCCAGGTGTCGGACACACAGAAAATCCAGAACGGTGTGTTTGGCCATCACGGCAGCGTGGTCGAGGGTGAGCTTGCTATCGGCGATACCCTGGACGCGCAAGTCGACGCCGTCCATCGCGCGCGCACCGTGCGCAACCATTCCGCAACCCACCTCATGCATAAGGCCTTGCGCCAGGTCCTGGGCGAGCACGTGCAGCAGCGCGGCTCGCTGGTCGATGCAGGCAAGACCCGGTTCGACTTCGCGCACGATGCGCCCATGACGGCTACGCAAATCGCCGAAGTGGAACAGTTGGTCAATGCCGAAGTACTCACGAACCATGCCACCAATGCCCAAGTCATGCCCTACGATGAGGCGGTGCAGGGGGGGGCAATGGCTTTGTTCGGCGAAAAATATGGCGACACCGTTCGGGTGCTCGACATTGGCTCGTCACGTGAATTATGCGGTGGTACCCACGTCGTGCGCACGGGCGATATCGGCTTGTTCAAGATATTGTCCGAAGCGGGCGTTGCCGCCGGTGTGCGCCGTATCGAAGCCATTACGGGCGACAACGCCCTTAACTGGGTACAGCAGAATACCAAGATGTTGGACCACGCGGCCGCGCTTTTAAAGACGCAGCCTGTGGGGCTGCTAGATCGCATCTCGGGGATGCAAGGGCAAATAAAGAATCTCGAACGCGAACTGGACCAACTTAAAAGCAAGCAGGCGGCGTCAGCGGGTAAAGATTTATTGGACAAGGCGGTTCCGTTGGCCAATGGCGCCCAGTTGCTGGTCGCCAATCTGTCCGGCACGGATCCAAAGGCGTTGCGGGGCATGGTGGACCAGATCAAAGACCGCCTGAATTCGGCAGTCGTGGTTCTTAGTACCGTCGTCGATGACAAGATCAGTCTGGTCGCGGGGGTTACGTCCGACTTGGCCGGCAAGGTCAAGGCCGGAGAGCTCGTCGGCATGGTCGCCGCGCAGGTGGGCGGCAAAGGCGGCGGGCGGCCCGACATGGCCATGGGCGGCGGCACCGATGTGGTGGCGCTGCCTGCGGCTACCGCCGGTATCGAGGCATGGGTGCGTCAACGTCTTGACCTGTAAGGCGCAGGCTATTATGTCTTTATCTTCGCATCCCCCGGAATTCGCTCTCGAAGTGGACGCTTCCGGGTTAAAATGCCCTTTGCCAATTTTGAGGGCAAAGAAAGCGCTCGCTCAACTGGATAGCGGCCAAGTCCTGAAGGTCATCACGACAGACAAGCATGCCGTGACAGATTTCCAGGCCTTCGCCAAACAGACCGGCAATACGCTTGAGGCGCAGGTGGAAACCGACGGCAACGTCATCCATTTTCTGCGTAGGCGTTAAGGGCACGCGTTTTCCGTTACTATTACGATCTTACTGCAGATTTGGTTTGCGAAACCAAGCCAAGAAGTGCTAAAATCTTTCGTTTTTCACAATATTTTCAAAGGATTACCAATGGTTGTGATTCGTCTGGCCCGTGGTGGCTCGAAGAAACGTCCGTTTTATAACGTTGTGGCAGCCGACTCGCGCAATCGCCGCGATGGCCGCTTCATCGAGCGCGTGGGCTTTTACAACCCAGTAGCCAGCGAAGGCCAGGAAAACCTGCGTCTTGCCCTTGATCGCGTTCAGTACTGGACCGACAATGGCGCCCAGCTTTCGCCTGCCGTAACACGTCTGGTTAAAGAATTCTCGGCTAAAGCCGCTGCCTGATAGCGCGTCTTTACAGCGCTACGCATCCAGGTGGCTAAGCCCCATACTCCGAACGCCGCAGTTCCTGCAGATCTGGTGGAGCTAGGGCGTGTCATGTCGGCATATGGCGTGCGTGGCTGGATCAAGATTCAGCCCCACTCTTCGGATGCCCAGGTTTTGCTTGCGGCAAAAACTTGGTGGTTGAAACCGCCCGCTCCCTTGGGATCCGCGGGCGTTTTGCCGTGCGCGTCCGCCGCTGCTGTGCTGGCATGTCGGCCTCAGGGCTCCACGGTGGTTGCGCAGCTCGACTGCGTGGCGGACCGCGACGTGGCCGAAACAATGAAGGGGTACTCCATTTGGGTCGCCCGCTCGGCTTTTCCCGCCGCCCAGGACGACGAATACTACTGGGTCGACCTGATTGGCTGCCGGCTGTATGGCGAGCACGATGGTGAACCCGCCCTTATCGGCGAGGTCATCGACGTGGTCGACAACGGGGCGCATGCCATTCTTCGGGTTGGCCGGGCCACGCTTGGCGACGACGGGGAATTGGTTTTCATTCAAACAGAAAAAGGCCGTGTCGACGAGGTCCTGGTGCCATTCGTGGCAGCCCATGTACACACCGTCGATCTGCCCAACAAACGACTCCACAGCAATTGGCCGGCTGAACCTTCGGCCTGATCCCTTAGGCCGCCATGCGTTTTGACGTCGTCACACTTTTCCCTGACATGTTTTCGGTCGTTCGCGATCTTGGCATCACCGGGCGCGCCCATAAAAACCAGCGTTGGTCTCTTGGGCTGTGGAATCCCCGGGATTTCACCCACGACGTACACCGCACGGTCGATGATCGCCCTTACGGCGGGGGACCCGGCATGGTCATGCTGGCGGAACCGCTGGAACAGGCCGTCGCGGCGGCCAGGGCGGCCCGCACGGCGCCGGCTGATACCTCAGTCATTCTGATGAGTCCTACGGGAAAGCGATTCAACCAGGCCATGGCGCAGGAATTGGCCGGCGGCGATGGCGCCATTCTTGTGTGTGGGCGATACGAGGGGCTGGATCAGCGTTTCATCGACCGTAACGTAAGCCACGAAATCTCCATGGGGGACTTCGTCCTGTCGGGCGGGGAAATTCCCGCCCTTGCCATTATCGATAGCGTGGTCAGGCTGCTTCCCGGTGCCCTGAACGATTCCGATTCGGCCTTGCAGGACTCATTCAACACGGCCCTGACGGGTTTGCTCGATAGCCCACACTACACGCGCCCCGAGGTCTACGATGGCATGCCCGTGCCGCCGGCGCTGCTGTCAGGGCATCATGCCAACATTGCCATCTGGCGTCGCCAGCAGTCGCTGGCGCTGACTGCCGCCAGGCGCCCCGACCTGATTCAGGCGGCTCGCCAGGCCGGGATGCTGTCCAAGGCCGACGAGAAGTTCCTGAATCAGCTGGGCTGACCTACCAACCGACCTAACCCAGCTTGGCCAATTGTTCCTTCACTTTGGTCAGGGTTTCTCCAAACTGGGCCGCCCGCGCTTTCTCTTGTTCAACCACCGCAGCCGGCGCGCGCTCGACGAAGCTGGCATTGGACAGTTTGTTGTTGGCTTTAGTGATTTCACCGTCCAGGCGGTCGATTTCCTTGCCCAGGCGCAGGCGCTCGGCGTCAATGTCGATCTCGACATGCAGCATCAGCTGCGTGGTTCCCACCACCTGAACAGGCGCTCCTACATCGGGCAGGGCATCGACCACGTCCACACCCGACAGCTTGGCCAGGGCGGCAAGATACCCGCTGTTTGCCTCGAGCACGGCGCGATCGCCCTGGGCGATCAGGGGCACACGTTGCGCTGGAGATAAATTCATTTCCCCACGCAGGGCGCGCACCGCCTCGATCTGGGCCTTCAGCTCTGCAACCTGGGCTTCGGCCTGGCTATCGAGGAGATCCGGATTGGCGAACGGGTAGGGCTGCACGCACAAGCTGGCGTCGTCGCCTTCCTGGCGCTTACCGGCTTCAAGCGCCACCTTCTGCCAAAGCTCTTCGGTGATGTAGGGAATGATTGGGTGCGCCAGGCGCAGAACGGTTTCCAGAACGCGTATCAGCGTGCGGCGGGTGCCCAATTGTTGCGCCGGGCTGCCATGCTGGATCTGCACTTTGGCTAATTCCAGATACCAATCGCAATATTCGTCCCAGACAAAGCGGTATAGCGCATTGGCGATATTGTCGAAGCGGTAATCGGCAAAGCCGCGCGCGACGTCGTCTTCGAGACGCTGCAGCTGACTTACGATCCAGCGGTCGACGAACGACACATCCGAGCCCGGCGCCGGAGCGCCGGTGGCGGTTGCGATGGGTGGCAGGGGGTGACCCTGCGTATTCATCAAGACGAAGCGGGTGGCGTTCCAAAGCTTGTTGCAAAAATTGCGGTAGCCCTCACAACGTTTCAAGTCGAAGTTGATATTGCGTCCCAGCGTGGCGTATGCCGCCATGGTGAAGCGCAATGCGTCTGTGCCATACGCGGGGAAGCCATCCGGATAATCGCGCGATGTCTTCTTCTTGATGCTGGCGGCCTGCCTGGGGTTCATAAGGCCGCTCGTGCGCTTTTCCAGCAGACCTTCCAGGGAGATTCCATCGATCAGATCCACCGGGTCTATGGTGTTCCCTTTGGACTTGCTCATTTTCTTGCCATCCATATCGCACACCAGACCATGGACGTAGACGGTCTGGAAGGGCACTTTGCCCGTCATGTGCATGCTCATCATGACCATGCGGGCGACCCAGAAGAAAATGATGTCGAAACCCGTGACCAATACGCTGGACGGCAAGTACTTGGCCAGGTCCGGCGTTTCCTCGGGCCAACCCAGGTCGGTGAACGGCACAAGGGCCGATGAGAACCAGGTATCGAGCACATCCTCGTCGCGCACCAGCGGTCCGGTCACGCCGGCGGCGTCTGCCTTCTGACGCGCTTCCGCCTCGTTGCGGGCAACGAAAATTTGGCCATCTTCGGCATACCAGGCAGGAATCTGGTGTCCCCACCATAGCTGACGGGAAATGCACCAGTCCTGAATCTTTTCCAGCCACTGGTTGTAGGTTGTTGTCCAGTTTTCCGGATAGAACTTGATGCGCCCGTCGGCCACAACGTCCAAAGCTACGTCGGTGATGCTCTTGCCGGGATGAAGCGTGCCTGCCGGTGCCGGCTTGCTCATGGCGACGAACCATTGATCAGTCAGCATGGGCTCGATGACGGTGTTGGTGCGATCACCGCGCGGCACCATGAGTTTGTGCGGTTTCACCGCCTGCAAAAGTCCTTGCTCGGTCAGGTGCTCTACAACGTTCTTGCGGGCATCGAAGCGGTCCAACCCCCGGTACGCTTCGGGCGCTGTATCGGCGATCTTCGCGTCCAGTGTCAGTATGCTGATTATGTCGAGGCCGTGGCGTTGCCCCACGGCATAGTCGTTGAAGTCGTGGGCTGGCGTAACCTTGACCACGCCTGTGCCGAATTCGCGGTCGACGTAATCGTCGGCAATGACAGGTATAGCCCGTCCGACCAGCGGCAAAATGACATTCGCCCCAATCAGGTGCGCATAGCGTTCGTCTTCAGGGTGCACCATGAGCGCCACGTCACCCAGCATCGTCTCGGGGCGCGTCGTGGCGACGACCAGATAGTCTAGTCCGCCCACGGGCTGTTCCAGCGGGTAACGGATTTCCCACATGAAACCGTCTTCCTCTTCGCTGACCACTTCCAGGTCGGAAACCGCCGTGCCCAGGACGGGATCCCAGTTGACTAGCCGTTTGCCGCGATAAATCAGCCCTTGCTCGTGCAGCCGGACAAAGGTTTCCGCGACGCCGCGCGTAAGATTGTCGTCCATAGTGAAGTATTCGCGCTTCCAGTCGGCCGACGATCCCAGGCGGCGGAACTGCTCGGTGATCGCGCTGCCCGACTTGTTTTTCCACTCCCAGACTTTTTCAAGGAATTTTTCGCGCCCAAGATCATGGCGCGTAATTCCCTGTGCATCGAGCTGCCGTTCAACCACTATTTGGGTTGCTATGCCGGCATGGTCGGTTCCAGGAATGAACACGGTGTCGTCGCCGCGCATGCGGTGATAGCGCACCAGCCCGTCCATGATGGTCTGGTTGAAAGCGTGGCCCATGTGCAACGTGCCCGTGACGTTAGGCGGGGGGAATTGGACCACGAACGGTTCACACGACCGGGGGCCGCTTGGCTGCACATGCTGTCCGCCGTTAAAGTAGCCGCGACGCTCCCATTCGGCGTACCAGCGCGATTCAAGTTCCTGGGGTTCAAAGCTTTTGGAAAGTTGGTCGGCGTCGTTCAAAGCGATATTCGTAGTCATGATGTAAAAAGGTAAATGCAGACAGCCGCGTCGCGGCGAAAGTCCGACTATATAGGAAACGCGCAGGCCACGCGTAGCGGGGTCAAAGGAGGAAGTAGTCAATAAAACCCGTTCTGATCCGCTGTTGCGTGGAACGCCAGTATTTTATGATGGAGTTGGATCAGATTGACATGTTAAAATGCTTGGTTAACATAAACCTACATACCTTCTGGATTAAACATGGCCATTGAACGCACCCTTTCCATCATCAAGCCCGACGCAGTCGCAAAAAACGTTATTGGACAAATCGTTGCCCGCTTCGAAAAAGCCAATCTGAAGGTGGTGGCTGCTCGTCTGCAACAACTGTCGCGCGATGACGCGGAACGTTTTTATGCCGTGCATAAAGAACGCCCCTTCTACAAGGATCTGGTCGATTTCATGGTTTCGGGTCCTGTGTTCGTGCAAGTCCTTGAAGGCGAAAATGCCGTGCAAATCAATCGTGACCTGATGGGCGCAACCGATCCCAAGAAAGCAGACGCCGGCACCATTCGCGCCGACTTCGCAGACAGCATCGACGCCAATGCCGTCCACGGTTCAGACGCCGCCGAAACTGCAGCTGTCGAGATTGCTTTCTTCTTTCCTGAAAGCAACATCTACGGCCGTTAATCAACCAATCAAGCATCCTCAACGCGCCACGCACATGTCTTCTCCCGAATCCGTCAATTTGCTGGGTCTCGACGCCGCCGCACTGACCGACCTTGTCGGGCAGTGGGGTGGCAAGCCGTTTCGCGCCAAGCAAGTACAGCGCTGGATACACCAGCGCGGTGAAGACTCATTCGACCAGATGACCGACCTGGCGCGTGAATTCCGTGAGCAACTCGCGCAGCATTGCTCGATTCATACCATGCCCGTAGAGAGCGAACACGTCTCGGCCGACGGTACGCGCAAGTGGCTCTTCGATGTCGGCAAAAATAATGCGGTTGAAACGGTATTCATTCCGGAAGACGACCGCGGCACGCTTTGTATTTCCAGCCAAGCTGGCTGTACGGTGGCCTGCCCGTTTTGCTCTACAGGCTATCAAGGCTTCAATCGTAATCTCACCACCGCCGAGATCATCGGCCAGCTCTGGTATGCCAAGCGCGCATTGCAGGCCGACATTCAAAGCGCACGTATAGGTGACGACAATACCGTAGTGGCCGAGCCTGGGCGCGTCATCAGCAATGTCGTCATGATGGGCATGGGCGAGCCCCTGCTCAATTACGACCAGGTTCTTGGGGCCTTGCGCCTAATGCTGGACGACAATGCCTATGGTTTATCGCGCCGCCGCGTCACAGTGTCGACCTCCGGGGTGGTGCCCATGATGGACAGGCTGGGCCGAGACTGTCCTGTTGCTCTGGCCGTCTCCTTGCATGCGCCCAACGACGCACTGCGCGACAAGCTTGTGCCCCTGAATCGCAAATACCCGCTTGCCGAACTGCTGGCCGCATGCAACCGCTACCTGGAACATGCGCCGCGCGACTTCATCACGTTCGAATACATAATGCTCGACGGCGTCAACGATACCGACGAACATGCACGGGAATTGATCACCATTGCAAAGCAAGTGCGCTGCAAGTTCAATCTCATACCGTTCAATCCTTTTCCCCAGTCGGGCCTGAAACGTTCTCCCGCCACGCGCATTCGTTTGTTTTCACAGCGCCTCATGGACGCCGGTGTGGTGACGACCGTACGTAAAACCAGGGGCGACGATATCGCGGCCGCCTGTGGGCAACTGGCAGGCGATGTCAAAGACCGTACCCGTATCAAAGAGCGCCTTCCCGAACGCGCTACCATAGTCATCAATCAGGAGCGTGGATGAGTCAAGCCCTACTAAAAGAAGAAACCCGGCCGGATACAACAGGGGCGGCGGCCCTCGAGGGAATAGGCCCGACACTGCGCAGCCTGCGCGAGGCCAGACGCTTGACTGTCGCGGACGTTTCGACCCGTCTCAAATTCACCAACCGCCAGGTCAATGCACTGGAATCGGAGCAATGGGATCAGCTTCCGGACGGCATCTCATTGCGCGGCTTCGTAAAGAATTATGGCCGCTACCTTGAAGCCGATCTCGATGCCTTGCTCGTCATGCTGGACAACCAGGTTGGCTCCACTTCTCCCAAGCCGGTTGCCATTACCCGCGCCGGTTCTTTGGGGCCGGCCGATCTTCCCATTCAGGCCGAGCCCACGCATCGGCCGTGGGGCTGGTTTATCGTTATCCTGATCCTGCTTTTTGTGGCGGGTTTCTATGCCATTGAACGCGGTTGGATTCCAGACTCGTGGCTGGTGTTCGACTGGCTCAAGTCCTTGAAAAAATGATCGAAGATCCAGGCATCCAGGGCAGCGATCCCTTGCCGCCCGGCGCTTCTCCCCGACGCCGCACTCGTGCGGCCATTGTGCGTTGGGGCAATGTCGCTGTGCAGGTGGGCGGGGACGCGCCCGTCGTGGTTCAGTCCATGACCAACACCGACACGACCGACGCCATCGCAACGGCAATCCAGGTGAAGGAATTGGCGTTGGCGGGCTCGGAACTTGTGCGTATTACCGTCAATACCCCCGAGGCGGCCCGCGAGGTTTCCGCTATCCGCGAACAACTGGATCGCATGAATGTGTCGGTGCCCCTGGTGGGTGACTTCCACTACAACGGGCATAAGTTGCTGGCGCAGTTTCCAGATTGCGCGCAGGCGCTGTCGAAGTATCGTATCAACCCTGGCAATATGGGCGGCGGAAAGAAGCGGGACGACAATTTTTCGCAGATGATCGACGTGGCTTGCCGTTATGACAAGCCAGTGCGCATAGGCGTGAACTGGGGCAGCCTGGATCACGAACTCATGGCCCGCATGATGGACGAGAACAGCAAACTGGCGCAGCCACTGGATGCGCGCGCCGTCATGCGCGACGCGCTGGTGGTATCGGCAATCAGCAACGCGCAACGCGCGGAAGAACTGGGGCTGTCTCCGAACGGCATCATCCTCTCGTGCAAAGTTAGCCACGTGCAGGATCTCATTACCGTATACCGGGATCTCTCCTCGCGTTGCGATTATCCGCTGCATCTTGGCCTTACCGAGGCCGGCATGGGAAGCAAGGGAATCGTGGCGTCCACCGCAGCCTTGTCAGTATTGCTGCAGGAAGGCATCGGCGACACCATCCGTATCTCGCTCACGCCCGAGCCAGGTGGCGACCGCCGCCGCGAAGTCATTGTGGGGCAGGAAATCCTTCAAACCATGGGTTTGCGCGCCTTCACCCCGATGGTGGTAGCATGCCCCGGTTGCGGTAGAACCAGCAGCACGGTCTTTCAGGAACTCGCCGACAGCATACAGACGTTTTTGCGGGACCAGATGCCAGTCTGGAAGACTCGTTATCCTGGTGTCGAATCCATGAATGTCGCGGTTATGGGCTGCGTGGTGAACGGACCCGGCGAAAGCCGGCATGCCGATATCGGCATCAGTCTGCCTGGCACTGGCGAGGTTCCCTCGGCTCCCGTCTATATCGACGGCGAACGTACCGTCACACTCAAGGGCGACACCATCGCGCATGAATTCCAGGCCATTGTGGAGAGCTATGTCGAACGCCGCTATGGCGCTGGCCACCCGGAAAACCATAAGGGGCGGGGTTGATCCCGCCGTAATACAAGAAAGTTTATGACGCCGTCGTTTCAAAAAGTACGTGCCCTGACCGGCATGAAAGATGTCTTGCCCGATGCCAGCGCGCAATGGGAATCCCTCGAGGCAACGGTACGCCAGTGGCTGGGCAGCTACGGGTACCGGAACATGCGTACGCCCGTACTCGAACATACGCGGCTATTCTCACGCGGTATAGGCGAAGTCACCGATATCGTCGAGAAGGAAATGTATTCCTTCACCGATGCGCTCAACGAAGAACAGTTGACCATGCGTCCTGAATTCACTGCGGGCATAGTGCGGGCGTCCATCGAGCATAACCTCTTGTATGATCGGCCCCAGCGTGTGTATGCAATGGGTCCGGTCTTTCGCCACGAAAAACCGCAACGCGGCCGTTATCGCCAGTTTCACCAGATCGACGTCGAGGCCCTGGGGTTTGCCGGTCCGGACATCGACGCCGAGCTCATCATCATGCAGGCACGCCTCTGGAAAATACTGGGGCTCAACGATATTCGCCTGGAATTGAATAGCCTGGGTCAGGCCGACGAGCGGGCCCTGCATCGCACGGCGCTTATTCAGTACCTGGAGCAACATAAGGGCGCCCTGGACGCCGAAGCGCAACGGCGCATGTATACGAATCCCTTGCGCGTGCTCGACACCAAGAACCCCGCCATGCAGGAAATCGCAAACAATGCGCCGCGTCTTTCCGATTTTCTGGGGGCCGGGTCGCTGGAGCACTTTGAAGGGGTTTGTCAACGACTGCGCGAGGCCGGTATCGAATACCGCCTGAATCCCCGGCTCGTTCGCGGTCTGGACTATTACAATCTGACGGTATTCGAATGGGTAACGGATCGCCTGGGTGCGCAAGGCACGGTATGCGGGGGGGGGCGCTACGACGGCCTGGTGGAGCTGCTTGGAGGCAAACCGGCGCCGGCGGTAGGGTTCGCCATTGGCGTGGAACGGCTGCTGGATTTATGCTCGCAGTCGGGAGAACAGCTTGCGAAGCCGGAGTGTCAGATTTACATGATTCATCAGGGCGACGCCGCCCAGCGCACGGCGGCGAAGGTGGCGGAATCCTTGCGCGACGCAGGCCTGGATGTCATTGTCCATGCGGGCTCGGCGGGCTTCAAGTCGCAGTTCAAGCGGGCGGATGCAAGTGGCGCCACCGTCGCGGTAATTTTGGGTGACGATGAACTCGCGTCCGGGTCGGCCAGTATTAAGTGGTTGCGGCAAGAGGCGGTGCCCGAGCAGGCGCAGCAACAGACGCTGTCCCTGGATAAACTGGTCGCTGAATTGAAATTAAAGGTTTAATGCATGGCATACGATTTAGAAGAACAGGAAAAGCTTGACGCCTTGCGCGCATGGTGGGACCGCTATGGCACGCTGTGTGCCATCATACTTTTCGTCGTTGTAGCAAGCATCGTCGGGTGGCGCGGCTGGCAATGGTATCAGGGCCATCAGGCCACGCAGGCCATGAGCTATTTCGAGGCGTTGGAAAACTCGGCGGGTCAGCAAGGCGAAGAAGCCATTGCGCGTGTCAAGGCCGCGAGCGACGCCCTACGCAACGACTATGCGGATTCGGGCTATACGTCGCGCGGTGTGCTGGTGGCGGCGCAAGCCCTGCAGGCACGCAACGACCTGGATGGCGCACGTGAACAGCTGGAATGGCTTATAAGCAACGGCTCCGACCCGGCACTTGTGCCACTGGCGAAACTGCGCCTGGCGGGTGTGCTTCTCGAGCAGAAACAGTATGATCAGGCGCTAGCCCAGTTAAGTGATGCGCCACAGGCTTTTGCGGGCCTGTACGCAGATCGGCGCGGCGATGTTCTGCTGGCGCAAGGCAAGACCGCCGAGGCGAAAGCCGCCTGGGAAATTGCCCTCAAGGAGCTGGCCAGGCAACCGGTCGCTCAAATTATCCAACTGAAAATCGATGCCTTAGGCGGAGCCTGATCTATGCGTACAGCCGTAACCCGTCGTGTTTTGCGTAACACCGTACTGGCGCTCAGTCTCGTCGCGCTGGGTGGTTGTTCTTTGTTCTCCAACCGCAATGAACGCTACGATCCCGTGCCGCTCACCGAATACTCGGCTGGCATTTCCGCCAATATTGCGTGGTCGGTGTCGGTGGGCAGTGGTGGCGGTTACGGATTCGTTCCTGTGATCGTCGGCGATGCCGTCTACGCGGCCACCCCGAATGGAACGGTCAGCAAAGTGGATCTTGCCACCGGCGGCATATTGTGGCGCGGCGATGCCAAGACCGACCTTACCGCAGGCGTGGGCTCCGACGGAAGCACGACCGCTGTGGCGGCGGCCGATGGCACCGTTGTTGCATTCAACGATCAAGGTGTCGAAAAATGGCGCACCAAAGCAACCAGCGCCGTCAATATTCCGCCCACCGTCGGCGCCGGCATGGTCATTGTGCGTAGCGGCGACTACCGCATCCAGGCATTCGACCAGGCTACCGGCGAACCTCGCTGGAATATCCAGCGTCCCGGTCCCGCCCTTGCGCTCAAGACCAACATGCAAATGATCATCATCGACGGCCTGCTCATCTCCGGTCTGCCCAATGGCCGCTTGATGGCTGTCAACGCAAGCAATGGCAGCGTGCAATGGGAGGGCACGGTATCGGTTTCGCAAGGCGCCACCGATCTGGAGCGCATCAGCGATGTGGTGGGAACGCCGCAAGTGCAAGGGCCGTTGATGTGCAGCGTTACGTACCAGGGCCGCATGGTCTGCTTCGATATTACGCAAGGGGGGCGCCCGCTTTGGGAACAGCCTTTCTCCAGCAATACCGGGATGGCTACCGACAACCAGCACGCGTACGCAGCCAATCAGCGCGACGTGGTCCATGCGTTTCGCCTGAACGACGGCGAAGAGGCCTGGAAGCAGGATGCCTTGCGCAACCGCCGCCTGTCGTCGCCCACTGTCGTCCCACAAGCGCTAGCGTTGGGCGACTTCGAAGGTTATGTCCATTTTCTGTCACGCACGGACGGCGCATTGCTGGCTCGCGTGCAAGTCGGTGGCGACGCCATTACGTCGCCACTCCTGGCCACCCCTCGTGGTGTGCTGGTGCAAACCGGTAATGGCAATTTGGTTTTGGTTGGTGTCAATTGAAGAGTGTTTCGTTTAAACCGGTAGTCTCCCTCGTGGGACGCGCCAACGTGGGAAAATCCACGTTGTTCAACCGGATCACCCGCTCGCGCTCCGCCCTGGTGGCCGATTTCTCGGGCTTGACCCGGGATCGTCACTATGGGGAAGGGCGTGTCGGTCACCACCCCTTCATCGCCGTCGATACGGGCGGTTTCGAGCCGGTCGCCAAAGACGGCATCCTGCTCGAAATGGCGCGCCAGACCCGGCAGGCGATTGCTGAATCTGATGTTGTCATTTTCCTGGTGGATGCGCGCGCTGGCGTCAACGCCCATGATCACGAGATCGCACAGTTGCTGCGCAAGACCGGAAGCCGTATCGTGCTTGCCGTCAACAAGGCTGAAGGCATGCGCTTCGGTTCGGTCACCGCCGAATTCCATGAACTTGGCCTGGGCGAGCCGCATCCCATCTCGGCGTCGCACGGCGACGGCGTAGTCGATTTGATTGAAATGGCCTTGTCCTACCTTGACAAGGACGACGAACAGGAGGCTGCGGACGACGCCGATACCGACGTCCTCGACCTGAACGACGCCAACGCCGCCTTCGACGACGATGGCATGCCCGACACATCCGAGAACGGTGGTCAGGACACTGTGGGAACGGGCGTGGAACAGGCGGTGGAGCATCGCATCAAGCTGGCCATCGTTGGCAGGCCTAATGTGGGCAAGTCCACACTTATAAATACGCTGCTGGGCGAGGAGCGCGTCATTGCCTTCAACATGCCGGGCACGACCCGCGATGCGATCGAGATCGAATTCGAACGAGGCGGCGTAGGCTACACACTTATCGATACGGCGGGTCTGCGACGCCGTGGCAAAGTCTTCGAAGCTGTCGAAAAATTCTCGGTCATCAAAACATTGCAGGCTATCGAAGCCTGCAATGTGGTGCTGTTGTTACTGGATGCCCAGACCGAAATCTCCGACCAGGACGCGCATATTGCCGGTTTCGTGCTCGAAACCGGCCGGGCGCTGGTGGTGGGTATCAATAAATGGGACGGCCTCGATGCCCATCAGCGCGAACGCATCTTGCGCGAATTCGAACGGAAATTGCGTTTCTTGTCGTTCGCCAAAATGCATACCGTTTCCGCATTGAACGGCCAGGGTGTGAATGCGTTGATCAAGTCCGTGAACGCCGCCCATGCCGCCGCCTTCGCCAAGTTGTCCACGCCAAGGCTGACCCGTTTGCTCCAAACAGCCGTGGAAGAGCAGCCGCCGCCACGCAAGGGTATATTCCGGCCGAAAATGCGCTATGCGCACCAGGGCGGGCAAAATCCGCCGCTTATCATCATTCATGGCAATGCTCTGGATGCCATTCCCGACTCTTATCGGCGTTATCTCGAAACACGCTTCCGCACAGCGTTCAAGCTTGAAGGCACTCCGTTGCGCATAGAGTTCAAGTCGTCCCACAATCCCTATGCGCAAGGATCGTCGTGAGCCGCTATTGGAGTGATCTCGTCAAGGACCTGGCACCGTATACGCCAGGAGAACAGCCCAAGGTCGTCGACCTGCTCAAGCTGAATACAAACGAGCATCCGTATGGGCCGTCGCCCATGGCCATTCAGGCGATCAAGGCGGCAACTGACGACACGCTGCGCCTGTACCCGGATAATGATTCCACAGCATTGCGCATGGCGGTGGCCGAATTGCACGGTATCGACGCGTCGCAAGTGTTTCCAGGAAATGGTTCGGACGAAGTGCTAGCGCATATCTTCAACGGCTTGTTCCGCCATGGCGACCGGCCGGTAATGATGCCTGATGTTACCTACAGCTTTTATCGTACTTACTGCCGCCTGTTTTCGATACCTGTACAAACCATAGCGCTGGCTGACGACTTCTCCATCCGGGTTTCCGACTATACGGCTCAAGGTGCTACGCCGGCAGCCGGCATTATTTTCGCGAATCCCAATGCACCTACCGGCATGGCGCTGAACCTGTCGGAAGTCCAGGCTATTGCCCAGGCCAATGCCGATATCCCGGTGGTCGTCGACGAAGCTTATGTCGACTTTGGGGCTGATTCCGCTATTGCGTTATTGGATTCATGTCCGAACTTGGTGGTGGTGCATACGTTGTCGAAATCGCGCTCGCTTGCCGGGCTGCGCGTTGGCTATGCAATCGCCAGTAAGGAAATCGTGGATGGCCTGGTTCGCGTGAAAGACAGCTTCAACTCGTATCCCCTGGACCGTCTGGCACAGGCGGGAGCCGTCGCAGCCCTTCAAGACCAGAGCTACTTCGAAAAGACCCGGGATGCCATTATCCATACACGCCAACGCCTGTCGAAACAATTGGGTACGCTTGGATTCGAAGTTTTACCTTCATCTGCCAACTTTGTATTTGCGCGGCATCCCGACCACGCAGGAATGGCGCTCAGCCAAGCGTTACGGGCAAAAAGGATACTGGTAAGACACTTTCAGCTGCGCCGAATCGACGCATTTCTGCGGATTACTGTCGGCACCGACGAGGAATGTGACAGGCTATGCGATGCGCTGTCCACCATCGTCAAAAAAACCCATTAGAATTACTGTCGTTGGGTCTTTTTCGCAAAGCGCATACGTGCTTATTTAGGGAAAACCCTGTACAGTATGCCCTTTCGCGAATTACTTTAAATAACAACATGGAGCCTAGCCAATGAGCAATAAAGGGCAAACACTACAAGATCCATTTTTGAACGCTTTACGCAAGGATCACGTGCCCGTATCGATTTACCTGGTCAACGGGATCAAGCTGCAAGGTCAGGTTGAATCGTTCGATCAATATGTCGTTCTGTTGCGCAATACCGTAACCCAAATGGTCTACAAGCACGCTATTTCCACCGTCGTTCCCGCACGTCCGGTCGTTTTTCAAGTGGATGAACCTTCTGAGTAACTTTCTGGATTGCCGAATTTCTGAAACGCCCGCCGAGCGCCACGCGCCGGCGGGTATTTCGTTGGGGCTTCGACTATGAAAGTCCTGATCATTCACGTGGACCTTGGCAAGCCGGACTACCAGGCGCATGCCGACGAGTTCCTCATGCTGGCCAAAGGGGCCGGAGCCGAGGTGGTGGCAACCGTCGTGGCCAAACGCCCTCGACCGGACGCCGCCACATTCATTGGTTCGGGCAAGCTTCAGGAAGCCATACTCATTGCCGACGAAGCCGATGCCGACATTATCTTGTTCGATCAGCCCTTGTCGCCAGGTCAACAGCGGAATCTGGAAAAGGGTTTTGAGCGCCGAGTGGTCGATCGGGTGGCGTTGATACTGGACATCTTCGCCCTTCGCGCCAAGAGCCACGAGGGCAAGTTGCAGGTCGAACTTGCGCAGCTACAGCACTTGTCCACGCGGTTGACACGCATGTGGACCCACCTGGAACGCCAGCGCGGCGGTATTGGCATGCGCGGACCAGGGGAAGCACAGCTCGAGATGGATCGGCGCATTATTGGCGATAAGGTCCGTCTGTTGCGCGAGCGTCTGGCGCGGTTGGAACGCCAGCGCAACACGCAGCGGCGATCCCGCTCACGCGGCACCACCATGTCCGTGTCATTGGTGGGGTACACGAACGCCGGCAAGTCCACGTTGTTCAACGCCTTGACGCGCGCGGGCGCATACGCCGCCGACCAGCTCTTCGCCACGCTGGATACCACGACGCGGCGTGTCTGGATCGAAGGCGCTGGTCAAATCGTCATCTCGGATACCGTGGGCTTCATCCGAGACCTGCCGCCGACGCTTATTGCCGCCTTTCGGGCGACTCTCGAGGAAACGGTTCAGGCCGATTTGCTTCTGCATGTGGTCGATGCGGCCAGTCCGCAACGCGACGAACAGATCGCCGAGGTGGACAAAGTTCTTGCCGATATCGGAGCCGACGAGGTGCCCCGGATTCTGGTCTATAACAAAATAGACGATGCCGGGTACGAACCCAGGGTGGAGCGCAATGAACATGGTACGATTGCACGAGTTTTTGTGAGTGCTCTGAAGCGCGCCGGTTTAGATGGTTTGCGTGAGGCAATTATCGAATCAGGTCAAATCGCGGGAAATAATGCGTCAAATATCGAAAATCCTTAATCTTAACGACCCCGGCTGGGGACGCGGCAATAACAATGGTTCCGAGCCGCCTCGTAGGCCACCCGGCAAGGGCGATGGCCCTCCCGACCTGGACGAACTATGGCGCGACTTCAATAGCCGACTCGGATCGCTGTTCGGGCGCAAGCCCAAGCGTGGCGGCAACCGGTTTGGCGGCGGGGGCAATGGCTCCGGCGGCAGCGGCATGCCGCAGCTGCCCAAAAGTTCGCCGAAAATGATCGCGCTTATTGTTGTTGCGATCATTGGCCTTTGGCTTGCCAGCGGTTTCCTTATCGTGCAGGAAGGGCAGGTGGCGGTCGTAACAAAATTCGG
>CAZONP010000001.1:36939-48132 GCA_964581155.1 uncultured Candidimonas sp.
CATACTGGATCGCTACGAGACTGGAATTCAGATCAGCACGGTTGCCATTCAGAACGTACAGCCGCCTGAGCAAGTGCAGGCGGCGTTCGACGATGCGGTAAAAGCCGGACAAGACCGCGAGCGTCAGATCAATGAAGGTAATGCATACGCAAACAAGGTCTTGCCGGAAGCGCAAGGTCAGGTTGCACGCATGATGGAAGAGGCCGAGGGTTATCGCGCCACTGTCGTGGGCGACGCCGAGGGTGATACATCCCGCTTTACAAGCGTCGAAACCGAATTCGCCAAGGCGCCCGACATTACACGGGACCGTATGTACTTGTCGACGATGCAGGAAATCCTGACCAACAGCAGCAAGGTCATGATCGACTCGCAGGCCAGCAATAATATGTTGTATTTGCCTTTGGATAAAATCATGCGCCAGGCAGCTGGCGATCGGGCTCCCTCCAGCAGCGGTTCCATCGAAAGCACGACGGGGGCAGCGGCCGCTGCCACGCAGCCTTCAAGAACCACGACCCCCGTGCGACCCCGCACGCCGGATGCAAGCGCTTCTGCAAAGAACTCGCTTTCAACCAGCCCGTATTCACGCTAGGAGGCCATGATGCAACGTTTTTTCCCAGCCCTAATCGGCCTGGTCATTCTTCTGGCAATACTGTCTTCATGCGTATTCATTGTTCGTGAACGCGATGCCGCACTTGTCTTCGCCCTTGGTGAAGTGCGCGATACGATTACAGAACCCGGTTTGTACTTCAAGCTTCCGCCACCGTTCGAAAATGTGGTTCGCCTCGATAAGCGCCTGCAAACCATCGAAACGAACGACCCGGAACGTATCCAGACCGCCGAAAAGAAGAATCTTCTTATCGATTCGTTTGTTAAATGGCGCATTTCCGATCCACGCTTGTTCTATGTCACCTTCGGTGCCAACGATCGCGCAGCGGTGGAACGCCTGCAGGCCCAGATTCGCGATGCCCTTAACGCATCGGTCAACGTTCGCACAGTTAAGGAAGTTGTCGCCACCGAACGCGATAAGATCATGAGGGAAGTGCTCACGACTGTCGAAGCGCGCGCCAAGCCGCTGGGTGTTCAAGTGATCGATGTGCGTCTTCGCCGTATCGACTTCGCGCCCGAAATTTCCGAATCGGTATACCTTCGGATGGAAGCGGAACGTAAGCAGGAAGCCAACCGTCTGCGCGCTACCGGTGCTGCGGACAGCGAACGCATTCGTGCCCAGGCTGATCGTCAACGCCAGGAATTACTGGCCACGGCCTATGCGCAGGCACAGGGCGTCAAAGGGCAGGGCGACGCATCCGCCGCATCGATCTACGCCCAGGCTTATGGCAAGAATCCGGAATTCTTCGAGCTCTACAAGAGCCTGGAAGGGTACCGTGCTGCGTTCTCCGGATCTGGCGATACGCTGGTCTTGAGTCCAAAGTCAGAGTTCTTCAAGTTCTGGAACGCACCAGAGGGCGCTGCTCCGGCGCAATAATGTACCAACGCCGGAGATTCATTGCATCGCCGGCGATTTATACGTAGTCAGCGTCGCGGGTCTTTTTACACGTTGCGGGTGGGAGACATTGCGGTGGCCGGTCCCTCGGCCTGCTCGGCGCCCTGCGCGCCTCGCCCGCATCGCCTCGCTCATCCGCGCCTTCGCGCTCCTTTCGCATCCGGCTCGCTGCGGCCTCAAAGCCCGACCACCGCAATGTCTCCCACCCACGACTGCATTTGCTTGTATTGACTCGACGTAGCCACGGGCGGCGTGCTTGGCCTTCTTGCGCCGTGTTGGTTGGTGAAGAAGAAGCGTGGCGCGCTCGCCAAATCAGGCCCGCCTGCCGGGCCTGATTTGGCATCGGTGCTGGGCTGACTTCGGCTATTCGGCTGGAGTAGGCTGGCGCTCAATCAATGCCACCATCAAGCCGCCAGCGTGGGTTCTTGCGTCGTCCCTGACCTATAAACGCGAGGCGTCGGTGGCGGGGGCTGGGTGGGGCGAACGATGCGGGTGCGCCGTGTGGCTGGCCGTTTTCGGGATGCAAGGTGGCAGCTGTTCGAACGGCGTGCTTGTGGATGATCCGGGGGATCATCCACCGCCGTAGTTCTGCCACCGCCCGAAAACGGCCAGACGCGCGGGAAGTTACGGCAACGCCGTAACCGCGAACGCCTGAGCGCCACCCAGCCCCCGCCACCGGCGCCGGCTTAAGAACGTGTCAGCCTAAGCAAGAACGCAAGAACGGCGACAACAGCCCCAGTTTTCCTATTGGCCAGCTATCGTTTATACTATCGCGTAAGTTTTGTTTACTTCTATGCCGCAAGCGACTTGGCGGGCTTACGCCCCGAGTCGCTTTTTGTTTGGCATGTCCTTATCGGATATTTTTCAGGGCTGCATGATGTCCCACTGGTTGTTGCCAGAAAGTCTGGCTGATATTCTTCCCGCCGAAGCGCGCCGCATCGAAGAACTGCGCCGCGACTTGCTGGATTTATATCGTACATACGGCTTCGAGCTCGTTGCTCCGCCACTGGTCGAATACATAGATTCCTTATTGTCCGCCACCGGCGGCGACCTTAACCTGCGCACTTTCAAGCTGGTCGATCAGTTGTCAGGCCGCACACTGGGCGTGCGCGCCGACATGACGCCCCAGGTGTCGCGTATAGACGCGCACTTGCTGAATCGCGAAGGCGTTACGCGGCTATGTTATTGCGGCTCCGTGCTGCATGCCCGGCCGGCCGGGCTGCGTTCCGATCGCGAGCTTCTTCAGATTGGCGCCGAAATCTTCGGTCACGCCGGTGTCGAAGCCGATATCCAAATCCTTGAACTTGCGCTCGAAAGCGTCAGGCGCGCCGGGGTATCCCACGCTCGTCTGGACATGAGCCATCCGGGCGTCGTGCGCGCCATTATCGGTGCCGATCCCGCGCTTGCCGATGCCGCCGATCAAATCGTCGAGCTCCTCAGTACCAAAGACGTGCCGGCGCTATCCGAGCTAGGTGCGCGCTATCCCGGCATCCAGGCGGTCACCGCGCAGGCGCTATTGGCGCTGGCTGGCTTGTATGGTGGCACCGAGGTCATCGCAAAGGCGCGCGCCGTGTTGCCGCCTCTGCCCGGCCTGCGGACTGCGCTTGACGACCTCCAGACCCTTATTCAGGCGTTGCCGGCGTACGAATTCAGTGTCGATCTGGCCGATATGGGCAGCGGCTACGGTTACCACTCCGGCGTCGTGTTTTCCATTTACGCGGAAGGCTGGCACGATGCCCTGGTAAAGGGCGGACGCTACGATGGCGTAGGCAAGGTGTTCGGGCGGTCACGTCCGGCCACCGGGTTCAGCCTTGATCTGCGCAAATTGTCGTCGGGACTGCCGGCCGCGTTACCGGCGCGGGCGGTTAGCGCGCCTTGGGGAGCCGACTCCGCCTTGCTCGACGCCGTTAGGAAGTTACGCGATGCGGGTGAGATTGTAATTCAGGTGTTACCGGGGCAACCGCACACACTTGACGAATTTACTGTTGACCGCGAACTCGCGCTGGACAACGGGGCATGGAAGGTAAGGGCGATTCAGTAGCCGACATGGTCGTGCGCTTTTTCGTATGGTTTAAACCTATTCCGGTCTTGGGTGTTACAGACCAGAACTTTTTTGAATACGCAACATGAGCAAGAATATTGTAGTAATCGGCACTCAATGGGGTGACGAAGGCAAGGGCAAGATCGTGGATTGGCTGGCCGAATCGGCCCAGGGCGTCATTCGTTTTCAGGGTGGGCACAACGCCGGCCATACGCTGTGGATCAATGGCAAGAAAACAATCCTGCGCCTGATTCCTTCCGGCATCATGCACCCCCACGTTACTTGCTATATCGGCAATGGCGTCGTGCTGTCGCCGGACGCACTCCTTAAGGAGATCGGCGAACTGGAAACAGCGGGGCTGGACGTCCGTGGACGCTTGCAAATCTCGCCCGCCTGCCCGCTTATCCTGCCTTACCATATCGCCATCGACCAGGCGCGTGAAGCGCGCAAGGGCGAAGGCAAGATAGGCACGACAGGCCGCGGTATTGGGCCCGCCTACGAAGACAAGATCGGCCGACGCGCATTGCGCGTTCAGGATCTCTACGATCCCGTCATCTTCGAAGAGAAACTGGCGGAAGTCCTGGACTATCATAATTTTGTCCTGACGCAATACTTGGGCGGGGTGGCAGTGTCCGCCGACCAAGTGCGCGACCAGGCAATGTCGCTGGCTCCGGCGCTTAAGCCCATGGTGGCCGACGTGTCTGCCAATCTGTATGCGGCACAAAAGGCGGGCGACAAACTGTTGTTCGAAGGCGCGCAGGGCGCATTGCTTGATATCGACCACGGGACCTACCCGTTCGTGACCAGCAGCAACTGTGTAGCGGGAGCCGCGTCGGCGGGTGCGGGCGTTGGGCCTCAGGCGCTTCAGTACGTCCTTGGCATTGCCAAGGCGTACACCACGCGCGTTGGATCGGGTCCCTTTCCCACAGAGCTCCTGGACGACACTGGCGCCCGGCTGGCCACCGTCGGCAAAGAGTTCGGCTCTGTTACTGGCCGCCCGCGCCGCTGCGGGTGGTTCGACGGCGCGGCCATGAAGCGTTCGGTCATGATCAACGGCATATCGGGTCTGTGCATCACCAAGCTCGACGTCCTCGACGGTATTGAACAGATCAAAATCGGCGTGGGTTATCGTTATAAGGGCGAGTTCGTGGATGTCTTGCCTTATGGCGCCCATGCGGCCGCCGAAGCCGAGCCCGTTCTTGAGGAAATGCCGGGTTGGACCGAGTCCACCGTTGGCATTACCGATTACGACAGCTTGCCTGTCAACGCCCGCCGCTTCCTCGAGCGGGTATCCCAGGTTTGCGACGTTGCCATCGACATGGTGTCCACGGGTCCGGATCGTCTGGAAACCATAGTGCTGCGCCATCCGTTCAAAGGCTAGTTTGTATTAATCCAACAACAGGAAGCGCCGCTATATGAACAATCCAAGCAATGATCGCGATCACTGGGTCAGCTGGGATCAGTACCACACGCTCATCGAGCGCCTCGCCCTTGGCGTATATGAGTCAGGCTGGCACTTCGACAAGATTGTCTGCCTGGCCCGGGGCGGCGTACGGGTCGGCGACGTGTTGTCGCGTATCTACGATGTGCCCTTGGGTATCCTGGCCACCAGCAGCTATCGGGAAGCCGCTGGAACCGAGCAGGGCCAACTGGATATCGCGCAGTTCATCACCATCACCCGTGGCACGCTCGACGGCCATGTGCTGCTCGTTGACGACATGGTTGATACCGGCATGACCTTCAGCAAGGTGCGGGACCATTTGCTTGCGCAATTCCCTGCTATTACAGAGCTCAAGACCGCCGTATTGTGGTGGAAAGGCCACTCTCAAGCAATACCTGACTATTTTGTTGAGAAACTGCCCACCAATCCCTGGATACATCAACCCTTTGAAGACTATGACAGCCTACGGCCACACCAGCTCGAAGCCTGGGTTCGCAAGGGAGTGCGCACATAAACCGCATTTCGTGTTAAACTCATAGGTTGTCGTTGATACCCACTAATTTACTAACTTGCAAGGCTTAAGATTACATGCCTATCGTTCGTCTGAAAGAAAACGAGCCGTTTGAAGCCGCTCTTCGCCGCTTCAAGCGCACTATCGAAAAAATTGGTCTTTTGACCGAACTGCGCTCGCGCGAATTTTACGAGAAGCCTACCGCTGAACGTAAACGCAAGCATGCCGCTGCGGTCAAACGTCACTACAAACGCATCCGCAGCCAACAACTGCCACCGCGTATGTATTGATTGATCCCTGAATCTTTTATTCAGGATCTACTCGCCCGAACCGATGTTGTCGATGTTGTCGGGCGATACGTACAGTTGCGAAAGGGCGGGGCCAATTTACTTGGCCTGTGCCCGTTCCATACAGAAAAAAGTCCATCCTTTACCGTTAGCCCGACCAAGCAGTTTTATCATTGTTTTGGTTGCGGAGCGCATGGCAGCGCAATCACGTTCCTGATCGAGCATACGGGGGCCAGTTTTCCCGAGGCAGTCAGCCGCTTGGCGGCCGATGCCGGTATGACAGTGCCGGAGGAATCTCGCACACCGCGCCAGCGTGTGGCCGACAAGGCCCGCAAAGACGAAGTATCGCGCCAGCAACAAATTCTGGATATTGCGCAGGCCCACTATGTGCGCCTGCTGAAAGACGCGCCCGTTGCGGTCAACTACTTGAAACAACGCGGTTTGACCGGTGAAACGGCGGCCCGGTTCGGTTTGGGTTGGTCGGGCCATGACAGGCGCGGCCTTGCTGCAGCCTTTCCACAGTATGAAGAGCCGTTGCTGATCGAGTCGGGCCTGGTGATCGAGGCCGAGGATGGCCGGCGCTATGACCGGTTCCGGGAACGCATCATGTTCCCGATACGAAACCTGCGCGGCAATCTTATCGGGTTCGGCGGACGCATTATTGGTAAAGGCGAACCCAAATACCTGAACTCACCAGAGACGCCCCTATTTTCAAAAGGGCACGAGCTTTACGGACTATGGGAAGGGCGCGCGGCTGTCCGTTCCGAAGGCTATGTCTTGGTAGTCGAGGGTTACATGGACGTGGTGGGGCTGGCCCAGCACGGGATGGGAAATGCCGTCGCCACGCTTGGCACCGCCACTACGCCATCGCATATTCAGAAGTTGCTGCGTACCAGCAATAAGATTGTCTTCAGTTTCGATGGCGACAAGGCGGGGCGCAAGGCGGCATGGCGCGCGTTGTTGACGTGTCTTCCGCTTGTGCGCGACGACGTCGCCATGCGCTTTCTGTTTCTGCCGGCCGAGCACGACCCCGATTCGTACATACGTGAATATGGGTGTGCCGCGTTCAAGGCCACGGTGAATGAAGCCGTGCCGTTGTCCCGCTTCATGCTCGACGAGTTGGTGTCACACCATGCCATGGGCGAGGCTGAAGGGCGCGCCGCGTGCGTGCATGAAGCCAAGCCGCTACTGGCGCAATTGCCGCAAAGTACGATACGCATGCAAATCGAACGGGAATTCGCCAAGCTCGTTCAGCTTACGCCCGAAGAGTTGTCTCAAATGCTGGCGGAAATAGTGGTGCAGGCGCCGGAAACCCCTGGGGCGGAAGCGGCGCACGGCGCCCGCCACGCCACGTTTGCGCACGGGGCGCAAGACGAGCCGCCTGGCTTCATGGATGGCGCAAGTTTTGAT
The DNA here is from genome assembly GCA_964581155.1 of uncultured Candidimonas sp. Classification (GTDB taxonomy): domain Bacteria; phylum Pseudomonadota; class Gammaproteobacteria; order Burkholderiales; family Burkholderiaceae_B; genus Pollutimonas. The sequence continues at coordinate 44,131 of CAZONP010000001.1, forward strand.
TCCGGCGATTATGCGGGTCCGGACTACGACGAAGCGCAGGCGCCGCGTTTGAATCGGCCCATGGCGTCCGGTGGGCGCCAAAATAGAGCGCGCACGGTCACGCCAATGGCAAAGCGTTTGCTGCGCTTGCTGCTTGCACATCCGGAGCTCGTCTCCAGTCTTGGCGATCAGCAGCTTGAAATTTTGGAACATGGCCCCCATTTGGTATTGGTACGAGACCTGATCGCTCTGGCAAACGCTTCGGGCGCACGGCATGCTGGCGCGTTGTTGCAGGCGGCTGAACCAGGTTCAGACCTTGAAAGCGTGTTGGCATCGGTTACGCCCGAATTGTTGGCATTAGAAGATTTGCCCGACCCGAAGACGGAATGGAACGATGCCTTGAGGCGTATAGAGCTGGATGCAATCAAGGCGGAGCAGTCAGCCTTGGTTGGCGCCGGCCTGAAGGACGACGCGTCGCGTAAGCGGTATCACGAATTAACGCGCCGAATCGCATTGTTGAGTCGTGTTAGTTCACATTAACTGTTGTAAAATAGAGAGTTTTCGCAGTCTGGAGCCTATGGCTGCCTTGCGAAGGTGGTACCACCCGCTAGCCCCCCATTGCCTTGCAACGATAACGTCAAGGATACTTTAATCTGGGCAGTGTCGGTTGTACATCAACGTAGCGCACAGTATGCTTTTCACTGCGATTAGTAAGTTCTGCCCTGCAACACTCGTTGGTCCTTTGGCCGACCGAGTGCTTTTGCGCCTACGGAAGCGACTATGACCCAAGTTACTGGTAAGACCCCCCTGGCAGCCGATGAAGCTGCAAAGAAAGTGAAAACTGTTGCCGCGACCAAGACGGTCGCCAAGGCGGCGGTGAAGGTCGGGGAAGGTGTTACGGCGGAAAAAGCGTCTCCCGCCAAGACAGCAGCCAAGAAGGCTCCTGCCAAGAAGGCGGTGGCCAAGAAGGCAGCTGCGCCAAAAACGGCAGCCAAGAAGGCCGTTGCCGCGGAAACCGGCACCGAGGTAAAGGCCGGTGCACCGGCAAAGAAGACACCCGCCCGCGCAGTACCCAGTGGGCGGCGTCCTGGCCGGCCGGCGAAGAACGCCAACAATGACTCGGCCGATTTCAACGACGATGATTCCAGCGACGCCGAAGTCATCCCTGAACTCAAGCCGCTTCCCAAACGTGGCGGCAAGCGTGCGAAGGGCGACAAAGATGTGCCGACCCGCAGCCAGATGACTCCGGAAGAGCAGGAAGCGCGCCGTAATCGCCTGAAAGTGCTGATCAAGCTGGGTAAAGACCGCGGCTACCTCACGTACGGCGAGATCAACGATCATCTGCCCGACGACCTCGTCGACGCCGAGGCGATCGACGGCATCATCAGTACGTTCAGCGACATGGGCATTTCGGTCTACGATCAAGCCCCGGACGCCGACGCGCTGCTCATGAGTGACAACGCGCCGGTTGCCACCAGCGACGACGATGTCGAAGACGAGGCCGAGGCCGCGCTCACGACAGTGGACTCCGATTTTGGTCGCACCACCGACCCTGTCCGCATGTATATGCGCGAAATGGGCACAGTCGAACTTCTTACCCGGGAAGGCGAAATCGAAATCGCCAAGCGCATCGAAGACGGGCTCAAGCACATGGTCATGGCGATTGCCGCATGCCCGACCACCGTCAATGAAATTCTTCAGTACATTCAGCGCGTACGAGACGGCGCGGCCCAAATCGATGAAGTCGTCGACGGCCTGGTTGACCAGGAAGGCGAAGAATACGCCGGTGCCGGTGTGGCGGTCGACGACGACGAAAACGAAGACGGACCGGCTGGCGGCATGAGCAGCAGGCAACTGGAATACTTGCGTACCACCGCCTTGAAGAAATTCGAAGCCATTGGTATCTGGTTCGAAAAAATGCGTAAAGCCTTCGAGCGCGACGGCTATAAGGCAGAGGAATACCTCGAAGCCCAGGCAGCCATCCTGAACGAATTGATGGGCGTGCGTTTTACTGCCAAGATGGTCGAAAAGCTCGCCGATACGCTGCGTGCGCAGGTGGGCGAAGTCCGCAAGCTGGAACGCGCTGTTTTGCATGCCTGCGTCGACCGTGCCGGCATGCCGCGGGCGTATTTCATCAAGGCGTTTCCCGGCAACGAAACCAATCTTGACTGGGTGCTGGGTGAAGTAGCGGCCAGTCATCCGTATTCGGAAACGCTTGAACGCCACATACCAGCAGTACAGGAACTTCAGCAACGGCTTATCGATCTGCAATCGGCCGTTGTGCTGCCTTTGAAGGACCTGAAGGACGTCAATAAACGCATGGCCACCGGCGAAGCCAAGGCGCGCAAGGCCAAGCGCGAAATGACGGAAGCCAACCTGCGTCTGGTAATTTCAATTGCCAAGAAGTACACGAACCGTGGCTTGCAGTTTCTTGATCTGATACAGGAAGGCAATATTGGGCTGATGAAGGCGGTGGACAAGTTTGAATACCGCCGCGGCTATAAGTTTTCCACGTACGCCACGTGGTGGATACGCCAGGCGATTACGCGTTCCATCGCCGACCAGGCGCGCACCATCCGGATTCCGGTGCACATGATTGAAACGATTAACAAAATGAATCGGATCAATCGCCAGATCTTGCAGGAGACGGGTGCCGAGCCCGATCCCGCCACCCTGGCCCAGAAAATGGATATGCCGGAAGAGAAGGTTCGCAAGATTCTCAAGATCGCCAAAGAACCCATTTCGATGGAAACGCCTATTGGCGACGATGACGATTCCCACCTGGGCGATTTCATCGAAGATACGGGCACGCTCTCTCCTTCGGAATGGGCGTTGCACGGATCCATGCGCGACGTTGTCAAGGAAGTGCTTGATTCGCTGACGCCACGCGAAGCCAAAGTGTTGCGTATGCGTTTCGGTATTGAAATGAGTACCGACCAGACGCTGGAAGAAGTCGGCAAGCAGTTCGACGTTACGCGCGAGCGTATCCGCCAAATCGAAGCCAAGGCATTGCGTAAGCTTCGTCACCCAAGCCGTGCGGATAAGCTCAAGAGCTTCCTCGAAGGGCAGTAAAGTTCGGCTGTACCGGTAAGGCGAAAAAGGCAGCCAGTTATTGGCTGCCTTCTTTTTGGGGCACTGGCAACCGTCACTGTCCTGGTATATAAACCGGCGCCGGTGACGGGGGCTGGGCGGGCTCAGGCGTTCGCGGTTACGGCTGCGCCGTAACTTCCCGCGTGGCTGGCCTTTTTCGGGCGGTGGCAGAACTCACGGCCGTGGATGATCCCCCGGATCATCCACAAGCGGGCCGTTCAAACAACTGCCACCTTGCATCCCGAAAACGACCAGCCACACGGCGCGCCCGCATCGTTCGCTCCACCCAACCCCCGCCACCGGCGCCTTGACGTTTGGGTTCAGGGACGATGCGTTGGCAAGCCGCAGAAGTCCACACAAGCTGCAGAAGCCCAAGAGAGCCCTCGGTCGCCAGCCAAACATCCACTACCAGCCTAGCATCGACGCCCACGACGGCCGGGCTGGCCGGCCAGAGAGGGCGAGCGCGAGCCGCTTCTTCTTCAACCAAATAATATGGTGCAAGAAGGCCAAGCACGCCGACCGTCCCTACGTCGGGCGAAATCAAACCAATGCAGGCGCTGGGGTGAGGCATGGCGGTGGCAGGGCTTTGAGGCCGCAGCGAGCCGTAAGCGAAGGTAGCGCGCATGCGCGAACGAGCAAGGCGATGCGGGCGAGGCGCGCAGGGCGCCGAGCAGGCCGAGGGACCGGCCACCGCCATGCCTCACCCCAGCGACGTGTTAGCGTCATGGGTATGAGCAATTGCCCCATATAAGCCACCCGCCCACTAGCGGAAATAGCGTTAGGCATGTATGTTGCTGGAGAACCTTTCCGGGCCGCCTTTGATAGGCTCATAGACACACCAATCAGGAGACAGCAATGAACTTGACTGATTTGAAGACCTTCGGCATCGATGTGGAATACCCGTACAAACGTCATTATGAAAACTACATTGGC
>CAZONP010000002.1:0-43065 GCA_964581155.1 uncultured Candidimonas sp.
GCCCACACCGCCACTGCCACCGCCATGCAAGATTCCACCACCATCATACCCACAGGCCTTCCCGCACTCGACGCCACCACAGCCGAACACAGCCTGACAGTTGCCAGGTATCTGGCCGGGCAAATAAAAGCGTGCGAAGCGGGCTTCATGCCCTTCGAGCAGTGGATGCATCTTGCGCTTTATGCACCGGGGCTTGGCTATTACGCCGCCGGCAGCACCAAGTTCGGCCAGAACCTGCCCACGGGCGACTTCACAACGGCGCCGGAACTTACTCCATTGTTCGGGCAAACGCTGGCCAGACAAGTTGCGCAAGTGCTGCGGGAAAGCGATTCCATTCGGGTTCTGGAATTTGGCGCCGGCTCCGGCGCCCTGGCTGCGGCCATCATCCCGGCTCTACGCGAACTGGGCATTGAGCCGGAGTATCGAATACTGGAAGTATCCGCCGATCTGCGCGCGCGCCAGGCGCTGCGCCTGGCCGAGTTCGGCGCCGGCGTTCAGTGGCTGGACACCTTGCCGACGCAATTTTCAGGCTGCATTTTGGCCAATGAAGTGCTGGATGCAATGCCTACCACTCTATTCTGCTGGAGCGACGACGCATCCGTCATGGAGATAGGGGTCCGCGTGGAAGGCACGGACGCCTCGCCATCGTTCGCTCTGGCCCAGCGCACGGCGAACCCGGCGCTGCAAGCCGCAGTGGCGGCGCGCATGCCGCCACTGCGGGGATACCAATCAGAAATCAATCCGCAGGCCGAATCCTGGATCGCGCAAATGGGTTCGTGGTTGGAACGCGGAGCGGCAATTCTCATCGACTATGGCTTTCCGCAACGCGAGTACTATCATCCGCAACGCGCCACCGGCACGCTTATGTGCCACTTCCGCCACCACAGCCACGACCAGCCGCTGCTTTATCCCGGCGTTCAGGACATCACTACCCACGTGGACTTTACCGCCATGGCGGATGCCGCTTTGGAGGCCGGGCTGGACGTAATGGGCTACACCTCGCAGGCCAGGTTCCTGATGAACGCGGGGCTCGCGGAACAGCTTGCGCTGCAAGACATGACGGCCAGCGGTGCCGCCCTGTCCGCCATGCAGAAGCTGGTATCGGAAGCCGAAATGGGCGAGCTCTTCAAGGTGCTGGCCATAGGCCGGGGCATAAATGCGCCGCTGATCGGCTTTTCGCGCGGTGACCGGCGTGATCGCCTGTAGAATGCAACGGTGAAAAACTAGGAGTTTGCTGGCGCCGCCGGCAAGGATTCCAGCGCATGCAGCCGGGCTTCGCGCAACGCCTGCTTGATACGCTGCGGGTCGCCGACGAATTTGGTGGCGATGCTGCCTGCGGCTATACCGCGAATTGCTTCGATTCGTGCGCGCCATGCGTCGATATCTACAGTGACCACACATAGTGCTGCGTGGAACAACGCCAGGCAGCGCTCGGGCTTGCGCAAGGCATCGACTCGCTCCAGCAGATCGAGCCACTGCTCGGGGCCGCCTCCAATGGCAATAGCTTCCAGTATCACGGGAAATAAACGGGCATAGTCCTGGCAGTCGCTGGGTGCCCGTACGTGCCGCCCGACGGCCTGTGGGTCCGCGGACTGGCGGCACAAAATGGCGACGCGAGCCGCCAGCGCCAAGCCATTTCGCGAGGCGCAAGCCAATTCGCGCGCCGTGTCGGGGGTGAACTCCAGCCCCGGCAACACGCGGGGGAGCGCACCGGTCTGCGCCAGCACGTCGAACATTCGGCCCGGCTGCCCGGCCATTAATCCCTTGGCGACCTCTTGCCAGACGCGTTCGGGAACCAGCGCATCGACTTCCCCTTGCGTGACCAGCCGGCAGGCAAGCCCCATGGTTTCCGGCGCGATTGAAAAATCATGAAAGCGCGCGGCGAATCGGGCGAGGCGCAGCAGGCGCACAGGGTCTTCAACGAAGGCCTGCCCCACATGCCGCAGTATGCGATTCCGGATGTCGGATTGCCCGTCCATCGGATCCACAAGCGTTCCATCAGGCCGCTGCGCAATGGCATTGACGGTCAGGTCGCGCCGTTGCAAATCATCCTCAAGACTTACGTCCGGACCAGTGTGGAATGTAAATCCTTTGTAGCCACGCCCGGACTTGCGCTCGGTTCGCGCGAGTGCGTATTCCTCTTTCGTGCGTGGATGTAGAAATACAGGAAAATCGCCGCCCACGGGAATGAAGCCCCGGGCCGCCATATCTTCCGGTGTTGCACCTACCACCACCCAGTCGCGGTCGCCGGCGGGCAGACCCAGCAAGGCGTCGCGCACCGCGCCGCCAACGATATAAACGCGCAAGCCCTGCACCGCTGGATCGGGCACCCGAGCCGTGGTCATGGAAGCGCGACGCGCCGGGATGGCGCCGGCGATATCGTGCCCAGACGTTTCTTGAGCGAGTTAGGCTTGCCTGTGAACAGCATGTCATAGTAGGTGGCGTTGGACATTACGTTCTTGACGTACAAGCGGGTTTCAGTGAACGGTATGGTTTCGGCGAATATTGCGCCCTCGACCGGCGCGGCCAACTTGGCGCGCCATTGCACCGGCCGGCCCGGCCCGGCGTTATAGCCGGCAGTGGCCAACACCTGCGAACCGTTCAGGTCGTTCAACACCATGCTCAGGTAACTGGTGCCCAGCACTGTATTGGTATCAAAATCGTTGACCGATGCCGCAGTGAAGTTCTTCATGCCGATTTTCTTGGCGACCCAACGGGCCGTCGCCGGCATTAGCTGCATAAGACCGGATGCCCCCACGCGCGACCGTGCGTCGGTGATGAAACGGGATTCCTGCCGGATGAGCCCATACACCCACGCGGAATCAAGATTGATCAAACGCGCCTTTTCGGTGACACGGCCCTCGAATGGCGCGATAAACCGCTGCTTGAAGTCGACCTCGTTCTGGGTAAGGAGCGACGTGTTTACGACCCGGTCGTAGATATGCTGCTGGCGAGCGAATTCCGCCGCGGCCAATAGCTGACGATCATTCATGCCTTTCAGGGCAAAATTCCATTCGGGCACCGCTTCGGAGCGCCAGCCAAGTTCGAACATCTGGACGGCCCGCTGCAGTCCGGAGTTTGCCTGAACCGCCTGCAGCTCGGCAGCCGTCACGGGAGTCGGGCTGGGCGGCAAAACCGGCGTCTTGCCGAGTTCTTCACTCGCCAACTGCCCATAAAAATTCAACTCGCCCGAGATTGACTGGAAGTGTTCAGCCGCTGCTTTTTCGTTGCCTTGCGCCGCCAGGGCGCGCGCATACCAATAAACCCATACGGGCTCGGCGGCTTGCGAAGAAGACATTCTTCGTATGGATTTGGCGACCCAGTCCCAGTCCACGGGTGCCTGACGTAATTCGCTGCGGACCTGCCATGCATGGGTGTAGTCGGTAAGCCGGATATTGCCCGAACGGCGGTACCATTCAGCGGCGTCGGGGTCGACATTCAGTGCCGCGACCAAACCGAATTGGCTCCATACCCATTCCATGTCGGACTTGGGGATGGCCTTGACCCATTCCGCCTGTACATAGGCGGCGTTGGCTTCTCGCGTCTTGCCGTAAGCAAGTCGCGATAACGCCAGCGTCACCAGCTCAGTATGCGCCCGCGACCTTGGCGGCTTCTGTCGCGCCAACCATGCTTTCGGGTCCTTCATGAGTGCGGCGTAGTGCACCATCTCGGCCCCGTCGAACATGACGGCCGCAAGGCGCTGGGCGTTAGCGGTCTTGTTGGTTTCGAGGGTCGCGCGCAACATGCCTTGCAAATCTTTCCACCCCACGACCTTACTGTCAGCCAGCTCGTCGAGCATGGTCCAGCACTGTCGATTCGGCGAGAAGGCATTGACTGCCTCTGCGGTTTTGACGCGCATGCCTGTCGTGTGCCGCGCCAGTAACAGCGAACACTGGATTTGTGAATTGCTATTGACCACGGGGCCAAGCTTGAGTGCAAGGGCGTAGTCGCCGGCACGCGTGGCGGCGACTATCCAGTCCCCGGTGACCTTGTCAGCGAGGTAGGCGTCTTTGTTTACCTGCATGAATTGCCGCAGTTGGTCGTCGGGCACGGGCTGGGTGCTGTCGTGCAGCTTTTGACGCAATAGCCAATATTGCGCGTAGGATCCCAGCACGGGATCGGCTTGCGCCAAAGGTGCGAGGCCTTGGAGCCGCGACCATTGCTTTTTTTGCATGGCGTCGCGCGCGTCCACCACGGCCTGCCGCGCCGCCGGAGGCGTGAGTAATCGGATGGTTCCGGTGTCCGGGGCGGCTATGGCGGCAACCGGCACGAGCGTCTGGCGCAAGTCGATGTTGGCCTTCGCAACGGACGCAGCAGGCGGTTCAGCGGCCGTACATCCTGTCAGACCAATGGATAGCGCCAGCCAAAGGCCTACGTGAGTATGTTTTTTCAGGCTCATGCCGGAAACACTTCGCGATTTCTGATACCGTTGCCTTTTGATTGCCATCTTGTCTGGATTCCACATAACACCGCCATGAATAACAGCATAGAGAATAACGCAGTCCCACTACGGGTGCGATTAAAAGAGCGTCGGGCCGCACAGAGCCCGGTTGATCGGAATAGAGGCGGGCTGCTGATCCGGGGCCGTCTGTTCACGTGGCTGGCGACAAATTGCAGCAAGCTGCGCGAGGCTGGCAAGCCATTGCCGCGCCATATCGCAGCCTTCTGGCCCTTGGCCGACGAACCCCAGCTGCAACCGCTCTTGCAGCAATGGGTGGAAGAGGAAGGTTATAGCGTATCGTTGCCGGTGGTTTCACGCGACGATGCCCCGCTTGAATTCAGGCTCTGGACCCCCGACACGCCCATGCATGCGGGCAGCTATGGCATTCTGGAGCCAGAAGGCGATCCGGCGCCACTTCCCGACATTGTGCTGGTCCCCACGCTGGGTTATACCCGCCAAGGCGATCGCGTCGGGTACGGCAAGGGTTATTACGACCGCACACTTGCCGCCCTTAAACAAAAAAAGCACCCCTACACCAGTATCGGCATAGCATGGGCCACTGGCGATTTAACTGGCGATTCCTATACAGCCGGGGACCATGACGTCAGGCTGGACGCCATCCTCACCGACAAAGGCTGGGCGGTCCCCGCACCCACACTAGTGTAGGCGCAAGGGCCGTTGCTTGCGCTATACCCGCAATTGCTGCCAGATGGCAGCCGTTGCGTCGGCATTGTTCAGTGTGTAGAAATGCAAACCCGGCGCCCCGCCGTCCAGCAAGTCTTGCGACAGCCTGGAAACAACGTCAATGCCGAACGCCCTGATGGATGCCTTGTCGTCGCCGAAATCGGCGAGCCTGAGGCGTATCCAACGTGGAATTTCAGACCCGCACATTGTCGAGAACCTGGCCAACTGCGCATAGTTGGTGATGGGCATGATCCCTGGAACGATGGGGATATCCACACCCTTGCCACGCACCCTGCTCATAAAGTCGAAGTAGGCGTCGGGATTGAAAAAATACTGCGTAATCGCGCTGTTCGCACCTGCCTGGACCTTGCTGATGAAGTGGTCCAGATCCGCTGCCGACCCCGTGGCCTGAGGATGCATCTCGGGGTAGGCGGCGACTTCGATATGAAACCAATCGCCACTATGCTGACGAATGAATGCCACCAGCTCGCTGGCATAGTGCAGGTCGCCCGCATCACCGCCCATGCCCGAGGGCAAGTCGCCGCGCAAGGCCACGATCCGCTTGACGCCCATGGCCTTGTACGCATCCAGGATGTCCGCCAAGGCGGTTCGCGTGGCCCCTATGCAGGACAAGTGGGGTGCCGCTTCGCAGCCCAAACCTTGCAGCGTGCGAACCGTGTCGGCCGTGCCGCTACGTGTCGACCCACCGGCGCCGAAGGTGACGCTGACATAGGCAGGATTCAGGCTTAACAACTTGCCGGCTGAACGCACCAGCTTATCGTGGGCGGCGTTGTCGCGGGGCGGAAAGAACTCCAGACTGATTGCCTTCTTATCGCTCATTGACCCAACAACCTTGATAGAAGCCCCGACACAATGCTATAGATGAACGCACCCAGCAGCGCCCACCAAAAGCCATTGACCTGGAAGCCCTTCAATACTGAGCCGGCGAACCAGAAGACTAATGCGTTAAGCACCAAAAGGAAGAGCCCCAGCGTCACAATAGTGATGGGCAGAGTCAACAGGATAAGCAGCGGCTTGACCAGCGTGTTGAGCAGGCCCAGCACTAACGCTGCGATCAAGGCCGACCCGAACGAAGCCACCGTGATCCCGGGAAGGATGTACGCCACGATCAGTAAAGCGACCGCGTTCAGTATCCAGACAAGAATAAGTTCCATGATGAAACCTCCAGAGGATAAGAAAGGTTAGTAGCGATAGTGCTCTGGCTTGTATGGACCAGCTACCGGCACATTGATGTAGTCCGCCTGATCCTGGCGCAATTCGGTCAGTTGCACGCCCAATTTCTTCAAGTGCAGACGCGCCACTTTCTCGTCGAGGTGCTTGGGAAGAACATAAACCTGGCCCTTCTTGTATGCGTCGCCACGAGTAAAAAGCTCGATCTGCGCAATGGTCTGGTTAGTGAACGATGCCGACATGACGAAGGACGGATGGCCTGTCGCGCAGCCCAGGTTGACCAGGCGCCCCTTGGCCAGCAGGATAATGCGCTTGCCATCCGGGAAAATAACGTGATCCACCTGGGGTTTGACTTCTTCCCATTCCAGGCTTTCGATGGAAGCCACATCGATTTCATTGTCGAAGTGACCGATATTGCAAACGATGGCCTGGTCTTTCATGCGGTCCATATGTTCGCGCGTGATCACGTGGTAGTTGCCCGTGGCCGTTACGAAAATAACGGCATGCTCGGCGGCTACTTCGAGCGAGACGACTTTGTAGCATTCCATCTACGCCTCCAGGTCGCAAATGGGGTCGACTTCGGTTACCCATACCTGGGCGCGCAAGGCGGACAACGCCTGGGCGCAGCCTTTACCTACGTCGCCAAAGCCGCATACAACCGCGACCTTGCCGGCGATCATGACATCGGTGGCGCGCTTGATGCCGTCGACCAGGGACTCGCGGCAGCCGTACAGGTTGTCGAACTTGGACTTGGTGACTGAATCGTTGACGTTGATGCCTGGAAAGGCCAGTTCGCCCTTGCGCGACATTTGATACAGGCGATGCACGCCCGTGGTGGTTTCCTCTGTCACGCCCTTGACTTGCGCCAGACGCGTGGAATACCACTTGGGATCGCGGGCCAGCTGGGCCTTGATGGAGGCAAACAGCACTCGCTCTTCTTCGCTGCCGGGATTGTCCAGCACCGAGATATTGGTTTCCGCCTTGGTGCCCAGATGCAGCAACGTTGTTGCGTCGCCGCCATCATCCAGGATCATGTTGGCATGCTGGCCATTGGGCCACTGGAAAATCTGGTGCGTGTATTGCCAATAATCTTCCAGCGTCTCACCCTTGACTGCAAAGACGGGCGTACCGCTGGCCGCAATTGCCGCAGCGGCGTGATCCTGGGTGGAGAAAATATTGCAGGAGGCCCAGCGCACTTCGGCACCCAGCGCTGTCAGGGTTTCGATCAGTACTGCAGTCTGGATCGTCATGTGCAGGCTGCCGGCAATGCGGGCGCCCTTAAGGGGTTGCGATGCGGCGTATTCTTCGCGGGTGGCCATCAGGCCAGGCATTTCGGTTTCGGCGATGGCGATTTCGCGACGCCCCCAGCCGGCCAACGCGATGTCGGCAATGGTGTAATCGGAAAAAGTGGTTTCAGCGACAGTGTTCATGGTGTGGTCCCAATAAACCCGTAGCGGCCAAAACGATGCAACAAGAGCTCATCTTTCGCCCCTACGGGGAATGATGAGCGCCGTTGAAACGGAAAACCTTCCTGAGCCTAGCGGACGGTAAGCGCACAAAGCCATGGGCTTGGGCTCCCGCGCCGTTGCAGCGCTCCTCAGGAAGGCCAGATTTTAACGTAAATGCTTCACTTGCGTCCGGACTCGCTACGCGCGTCTTTGGATGAGCCCCCACGGGGGTACCCCTGCTGCGCAATGCGCTCCCGGACCTGCTGCTTTTCGGCGTCATCCAGAAACACCCAATTAGCCACTTCCATGGCCGTGCGCCCGCAGCCCCGACAGATGTCGTCGTACAACGTCGTACATACGGCAATGCAGGGTGAATCGGTGGGGGTCAGTTTGCGCGTATCGTCGGGCATGGTGTTTTCGACGGCATGCGGCATGCCAAACAGGCGGCCGCATGCGGTTCTTGCTTAAGCAGCCTTCTTGAGAACCTGGATTTTGTCAGTGGCTTCCCAGCTGAATTCGGGTTCCGGGCGGCCGAAGTGTCCGTAAGCCGCCGTTTTGGTATAGATGGGACGCAACAGGTCCAGCATGTCGATGATGCCTTTGGGACGCAGATCGAAGTGTTCGCGAACCAGGCGCGCGATCTGGTCGTCGGGAATTATGCCCGTGCCTTCGGTGTAGACCGTGATATTGATGGGCTCGGCCACGCCAATGGCATAGCTGACCTGCACTTGGCATTGCCGGGCCAAGCCCGCGGCCACAATATTCTTGGCGACATAGCGCGCGGCGTATGCGGCGGAACGGTCCACCTTGGACGGATCCTTGCCCGAAAACGCGCCGCCGCCGTGAGGGCAGGCGCCGCCGTAGGTGTCGACAATTATCTTGCGCCCGGTCAGACCGCAATCGCCCTGCGGGCCGCCGATGATGAAAACGCCCGTGGGGTTCACCATGAATTTCGTCTTGGAGGTAAGCAGACCGTCGGGAAAGCTGGGCTTGATGATCTGCTCGATGACGGCTTCCCTGATGTCGCCCTGCGAAATGTCGGGGGCATGCTGCGTCGACAAGACGACCGTGTCGACTTCAGCCGGCTTGCCGTTGACGTAGCGGAAGGTGACTTGCGCCTTGGCATCGGGACGCAGCCAAGGCAGGCGCCCGTCTTTGCGAAGTTCGCTTTGGCGCTGCATTAGGCGATGCGCGTACCAGATCGGAGCCGGCATCAGGTCGGGCGTTTCGTCACACGCGTAACCAAACATCAGGCCCTGGTCCCCCGCGCCCTGGTTAAGGATTTCTTCCGGGCTGCGATCAACGCCTTGCGCGATATCGGGCGACTGCTTGTCGTAGGCCACCAACACGGCGCAACCCTTATAGTCGATGCCGTATTCCGTGTTGTCGTAGCCAATGCGCTTGATGGTGTCGCGCGCGACCTGGATATAGTCGACGTTGGCGGTGGTGGTGATCTCACCGGCAAGTACGACCAGACCCGTATTGCACAGCGTTTCGGCGGCGACACGCGCGTTGGGGTCCTCGGTGAAGATGGCGTCGAGAATGGCGTCGGAGATTTGGTCGGCGACCTTGTCGGGATGACCTTCGGAGACGGATTCGGAGGTGAAGAGGAAGTCGGTATTAGCCACGTTTTTGCGTCCTGTATAAAACACTGGTTGCCCAGCATGGAGGTTGAACAAACGCGTTGCACCTCGGATGCCTGTGGGACAGGGGTTTATCAGGGCGCGACGCTTTAGCGGTTTTTTTGCACGCCTTCGGCGAAGTAGACGTGCGATCGCTCCGCAAGTTGTCGGTTAACTCAGCGATAAATTGCATTTTAAGCGAAAATACGAAGGCAGTGCTTTTTTACACTTCCTACATAAGGGTTATGGCCGGCTTATGGTCCTGGCTTTATTTCGTTTGCTGGCACGGATCCCCTTGCCGATCCTCCACGGCATCGGTCGGTTCGCCGGGCAAGCCGTTTATGCCTGGCCCGGGCGCTATCGGCGCCGCTTGCAAGCCAATGCCAGGCAAGCGGGCTACACCGACCCGGGCTTTGCGCGGGCGGCGGCGGCACAAACCGGCGCAATGATTCTGGAAACCGCCAAGGTCTGGCTGCGAACGGATGAATGCCTGCAAAAAACACAAAGCAATGACAACGACGTGGTGCGTCAAGCGCTGGCCGAAGGGCGGGGCATCCTGTACCTCACGCCGCACCTTGGGTGCTTCGAAATTACGGCGCGTTATCTCATACAGCACGGACCCATAACCGTCATGTACAGGCCGCCGCGCATGGCGTCCCTCGAACCGGTCATGGAGCAGGCACGCAACACGTCGGGGCTCAAGGCCGTGCCTGCCAACATGCAAGGGGTACGCGAGTTCGTGCGGGCGCTCAAGCGCGGCGAAGCGGTCGGCATGCTGCCCGACCAAGTCCCCGGCGGGGGCGACGGGGCGTGGGCGCCTTTTTTCGGCAAGCCCGCCTACACCATGACGCTTGCTGCGAAACTGGCCATGCAGACCGGCGTTGCAGTCATTCTTACCGCCGGCGAACGCCTGCCATCCGGCAAGGGCTGGCGCATCCACTACGTACGCCTGCCTGAACCGCTACCCGCCGGCGCTCCTGCCCAGGCAGCAGCAATCAACCAGGCCATGGAAAGCTTGATACGCCGCTTTCCCGAACAGTATCTGTGGAGCTACAACCGGTACAAGATTCCCCCGGAAGCACCGCCGCGTCCGGGGGACTTTCAAGAGGAAATCCAACCCGGCGACGGCCGCTCATGACGTTCAATAAAATGCCGCTGTTGCGGTCCTTGTTCTCTTACTTTGGGCGTAGTCCCCTCCATGTGCGGCAACGCTGGGCCAAAGGGCTGGGCTGGTGTGCCGCCAGACTAATGCGCTCGCGTGCCCACATTGTGCGCACTAACCTGCGCCTTTGCTTTCCGGAACGCTCCGCGCAAGAACGTGAGCAATGGCTACACCAGCATTTCCACCTGTTGGCGCAGTCCCTGGTGGATCGCGGCCTATTCTGGTATGGCCCATCGTCGGTCATCCTGGACACCATTCCGATCGAAGGCCTTGACCACCTGCATGCCTTGCTCAAGGCGAAACGCAAGATCGTTTTGCTTGCGCCGCACTTTATAGGCCTGGATGCCGCGGCAACCAGACTGACGCTGTCCCTGCAAGAGTCGGCAACCATGTATACCCCCCAAAGCGACCCGGATATCGATGCGCTGGTGCGCGAAGGCCGGGCCCGCTTCAATCGCGTCAACCTCGTCAGCCGCCACGATGGTATTCGGGGGCTTATGCGCCATTTGCGTAACGGCATACCCGTGTACTACCTGCCGGACATGGATTTCGGCGCAGCAGGCGCCGCTTTCGTACCGTTTTTCAATGTCCCTGCGGCAACGCTGCTGGCAACCGCGCAAATCGCCAAGACGTGGGACGCAGCCATCGTGCCGATTGTCAGTCATCTTGATATCGTCACCGGGCAATACCGGGTCAGCGTCCTGCCGCCGCTGGACTTTTTTCCCGGCGACCAGACAGCCGAGCAGGCCACCGAACGGCTTAATCGGCTGATCGAAGACTGGGTCCGCGTCGATCCGCCGCAGTACTACTGGGTGCACCGCCGCTTCAAGACCCGGCCGCCGGGCGAAGCGCGCGTTTACTGAAACGCACGTCGAACGCACGGCAATGCGGACAAACACACCGCAATCCAGGATAATTACCCCATGATATGGAATTTCACGAAAATGCATGGTGCGGGCAACGATTTCGTCGTCCTGGACGGGGTGCGCCAGGCAATTGACATGACGCCCGAACGTGCGCGCGCCCTGGCCGACCGGCACTTCGGCATCGGCGCCGATCAGCTGCTGCTGATCGAAATCCCGCTACACCCCGAAGCCGACTTCCGCTACCGTGTTTTCAACGCTGATGGCTCCGAGGTGGAGCACTGCGGTAACGGCGCCCGCTGCTTTGTGCGCTACGTGCACGATCAGGGCCTGTCCCGGCGCAATCCCTTACGCGTGGAAATCTGCACCGGCCTGATCACGCTGGGCGAGTCCACGCCGGGCGAATCCACGCCGGGCGAATCCAGCGCCGGCGATATCCTGGTCGATATGGGTTCGGTCCGCTACACACCCGAAGCCGTGGCGTTCGACACCAACGGTTTGCAGAGCCAAGCCGCCGGCGACGACACTGTATGGACGCTTCCCCTGCCTGGCCGCCCCGACGCCGTCGTTTCCCTGGTGGCTGTCTCGAATCCCCATGCCGTCCAGGTGGTCGACAACATACTCACTGCGGCTGTAGCGGAAACGGGACCTCTGATTGAATCGCACGCGCGCTTTGCGAATCGGGTCAATGCCGGCTTCATGCAGGTAGTCGACCGAAACACTATCAAGCTGCGGGTCTATGAACGAGGCGCCGGCGAAACCCTGGCCTGCGGCACCGGCGCATGCGCCGCCGTCGTCGCCGGTATTCGTCGCGGCCTGCTTGACTCTCCCGTACAAGTTCATACGCGCGGCGGCAACTTAATGGTGGCCTGGGACGGCACAACCCTGCACATGAGCGGCCCCGCCGTCACGGTCTTCACCGGCCAAGTCGACATCGACGCACTAACAGCACAGTTAAAAACCAAGGACGCCCTACTCTAATGACTGCAAACAGCTATTCCCCCGACGACATCGCGCACTTCCTGGTGGAGAATCCGGAATTTTTCCAGGATCACGCGCAGTTGTTTGCCAACCTGCGGGTTCCCCACCCCAACGAAACACGCGCCATTTCCCTGGGCGAGCGCCAAATCCTTACCTTGCGTGCGCGCACCAAAGATCTGGAATGGAAACTCTCCGGCCTGATACACAATGCCAGCGGTAATGAAAAAATCAGTAAGACGCTGAACGAATGGTGTTGCCGGATGCTGGGCGAGGACGACGCGCGCCAGATTCCGGGGCACATTGTGCGCAGCCTTGGCGATTTATTCGATTTACCTACGATCGCGCTGCGGCTTTGGGACTTGTCCAAACTTGGAGACAGCGAATTCACACAAGATGTCGACAACGGCATACGCACGTTTGCCCGGGATCTGGTCAAACCCTACTGCGGCCCCTTGCATGGCCAAGAAGCGGCAGGTTGGCTCGGCACACCACCCGCATCCCTCGCAATTGTGGCTTTGCGCCCCTCCGGACGAAATGAACCCATCGGGTTATTGGTGCTGGGCTCGGACGACGCTGAACGCTTCACCCCCGATATGGGAACCGCCTTCCTGGACACGATCAACGAGCTCGCCAGCGCCAGCCTGTTGCGCTTGCAAGGATCGATACCGCAACAGTGCGCCTAAGGCGCGGTCATGCAAGCCTTGCCCGCCCCCATGGAGGACTGGCTCAGGCATCTGGAAGCCAACCGCCGCTATTCCGTGCACACCCTTACGGGGTATAGGCACGACTTATGGCAATTGACGCAGTGCCACCCGCAAACCACCCTGCAGAAAATAACCGAGAGCCACATACGGCAAGCCGTGGCACGACTTCACGCCCATGGATTGAAGCCGCGAAGCCTGGCTCGCGCACTGGCCGCCTGGCGTGGTTTCTATCAATGGTGGGCTCCTGTGATCGGACTGGACTCAAACCCGGCGACAGGCGTGCGCGCCCCGAAAATATCCAGGAGCCTGCCGAAAGCATTGTCAGTCGAGCAGACTCAGGTATTACTTGATCGTCCAGGTATGCCGCAGGCCCATACAGCCGTCGAATGCCGCGACCAGGCCATGTTCGAGATTCTCTATTCCAGCGGTCTGCGCCTGGCCGAGCTTGTGAGCCTGGACTGGAGGTACCAACGCGTAGGGGCATACGAATCAACCAGCTGGATACAAATCGCCGAGAAAGAAGCCATCGTCAAGGGCAAGGGCAATAAAACCCGTAGCGTTCCCCTGGGCGGGAAAGCCATTGCCGCTATCGAGGGCTGGATGGCACTACGGCATCAGATGGCGAATGGCACCGAAGACGTGGATTCCTCGGCGGCCTTGTTCGTCGGTGTACGCGGCAAGCGCATCAGTCCCCGGGTGGTGCAGCAGCAATTGAACAAGCTGGCGTTGTTGGCAGGTTTGCCGGTGCACGTGCATCCGCACAGCCTGCGCCACAGCTTCGCCAGCCACATGCTGCAATCCGCGCAAGATCTTCGCGCGGTCCAGGAACTACTTGGGCACGCCAATATCTCGACCACGCAAATCTATACGCGGCTGGATTTCCAGCATCTGGCGCAAGCCTACGACTTGGCGCATCCTCGCGCCCGTCGCAAACCCTAGGATTGGCACCACTACTTTTTCACTATTCGGGTTTTAGTACGTAAATGAGCTGGCCGGCATTCCAGCTGAACATACCCAGGTAGGTGGCCGCAGGCCTGTCAACATTGGATAGCGCATCTGAATAAAGTGTGCTGCCAATCTTGATGCCCGATTCCTTGGCGATTTGCGTCACCAACTTGGAATTGGTGGTGTTTTCGACGAACACACCCGCAACGCCTTCCTTCTTCGCCCGATCGATGATGGCAGCCACTTCCTTGGCGGATGGTTCCGCCTGGCTCGACAAACCGGCCACTGGAATGAACTGTATGCCGTAGGCCTGCGCGAAATAGCCGAATGCATCGTGGGACGTTATGACCTTGCGCCGCTCTGCGGGAATGGCCGCAATCGCCTGCTTGATTTCGGTGTCCAGCGTTTTCATTTTGCCAATATAGGCATGCGCCCGTCCAAGGTAATACGAGCGGCGGCGCGGATCCGCGCGCGCCAGCCCTTCGGCAATATTCCTTGCGTATATCATGCCGTTATCGAGCCGCTGCCAGGCATGGGGATCCACATCGGGATGCCCATCATGCGATTTACCCACGCCATGCGGGATCGCACCGCCATGGGCATGATCGCCATCATCGAGTTGGCGCACCTCGATGCCCTCAGACGCAAGCACTTGCACACCTTCGAATCCCGCCGCATTGATCAGGCGCGGCAGCCATGCTTCGAAATCCAGCCCGTTAATGACAAGCACCTGCGCCTGGGCCAAGGCCTTGGCGTCTTGGGGAGTGGGCTCGAACGCATGCGCGTCGGCGTTCGGACCAACGATTGTGGTTAACGACACATGCTCGCCGCCGATTTCCTTGACCATGTCACCCAGCACGGAAAAGCTTGCAACCACACGCAGCGGCGGACGGTCTGCGGCGAAGGCTGAAGGTGCCGCGACCGCGAACATGGCGCCTGACAAGGTAGCAAGGAAGGCGCGGCGGGAACGCCACTTGATTTGCTTGATGCTAAATAATTTCAGCATTAGAGGCGCTCCGAGATTTGAGACAGACGTTGATGGCGGGCACGCGCTTGCCGCACGGCCTGTAACAGCCCACCCTGCGGGCCGAACAATACTGAGAAGAAATATACACTCCCAGCCGACAGAATAATTGACGGTGAGGCGGGCACGTTGGCGTAGTACGAAAATAATAGCCCCCCATATGACGATAGGCTGCCGATCACTGCGGCAAGCACCATTTGCCGGCCCACGGACTGCACCCAGAAACGCGCCGCCGTTGCCGGCAGCATCATGATGCCAACGACCATCAACGTGCCGAGCACCTGGAACCCAGCCACCAGCGTCATCACCAACATCACCAGGAAAACCATGTGAATGAGCGTACCGACGCCACCCTGAGTACGCAGGAACAGTGGGTCCATGCATTCGATGACCAGCGGCCGGAATATGACCGCCAGCATGACTAGCGTAACGCTGGATGTAGCGGTGACCAGCAACAAGGAGGCATCGTCCAGCCCCAGCACGGTACCGAATAAGACGTGGATCAAATCCATATTCGATCCCCGCAACGACACGAGCAGCACGCCAAGTCCAAGCGACACCAGGTAGAACGCGGCGAAGCTTGCGTCCTCCCGTTGCGGGGTAAGGCGCGCCACCGCGCCGGCCAGCATTGCGACGACCAAGCCGGTGATCATGCCGCCTATGGTCATTGCCGTAAGTGACAGACCAGCGGTCAGAAAACCGACGGCGACGCCTGGCAAAATGGCATGCGCCATGGCGTCGCCCGTGAGGCTCATGCGTCGCAAGACCAGGAACACACCCAAGGGACCGGCGGCGAAGGCCAGCGCAAGGGAACCGGCGAGCGCGCGGCGCATGAACCCATAATCAATGAACGGCGAAAACAACCAGTCGAATAGCCACATCAAAGGTAGTCTCCCGCACACAAGTGCCGCGCCAGGTGCAGGTTTTCGGGAGTGAGGACCTTATCGGTTTGCCCCCAAGCCACCGCCTGCCCCGCCATGAGCAAGGTTTGCGGAAAATGCGCCCGCACCATTTCCAGGTCGTGCAGCACGGCGATTACCGTTCGTCCCTCACGATGCCAATCCTGCAGCAAGGCCATCAGGTCTTCTGTCGTGTGGCGATCCACGGCGGCGAACGGCTCGTCCAGCAGCAGGGTATGTGCGTCATGCAATAACAAGCGGGCGAATAACGCACGCTGCAACTGCCCACCGGACAAAGTACCGATAATACGCGCGCCGAAGTCGCGCAGGCCAACCATATCCAGGGCGGCCTGCACGCGCTGATGCTCATTGCGATCGAACGGCCGCCATGCCCCGACGCGTCGCCAGGCGCCCATCGCGACCAGGTCATATGTGCTGACGGGGAAACTGCGGTCCAGTTCTCCAGCCTGAGGCAAACAGGCCATCTGTTCGCGGGAGTCGCCCGCCAGGCGTATCCGGCCACGCAGGGGATTGAGCGACCCCATGATGCCCTTGAGCAAGGTGGATTTGCCTGCGCCGTTTGGCCCCACAATTGCCGTGAAGGAGCCCCGGGCAAACGCGCCGGAGACATCGCGCACGGCAATGCGATCACCCCACCCAAGGGACAGTTGGTCGAGTTCGATTACTGAATTCGTCATTGCGCCGCCCCTACCACCAGCCCATTGCCCAGCCCGTGAGGCCCCAGAGGAAGATGACCGCAACCGCTATACGCGCGATGCGCTGCACGCATGACATAAGCAGAATGGAGCCGCGATATGCGCGGGGGTCTGCTGGTTTTGCAAATATGGATCGAAGCATGGGGACCGGAAGGGAGATCGGAAGGCAGAAGCAAGGTGTTATGTTATAACATACCGTTGATTTGCGCTCGAACTTTTTCCGCCGCATGTTCACTTACCGTTTACCGCAGGCCGCCCATGACCCATGATCATTCGTCCGCCAGTTCGGATATATCGGCGCGTCTCAGCACCGCCGAAGCCCTGTGCCACCAACGCGGCAAGCGCCTGACTCCCATCCGGCGCAAAGTCCTGGAAATATTGCTTGCCGAGCAACGTAGCCTGAAAGCGTACGAACTCCTTGATCTCATACGCGACGTCCAGCAAGGTGCCGCCCCTCCAACGGTTTATCGGGCTCTCGACTTCCTTGTCGATGAGGGCCTGGTGCACCGCCTTGATGCAATCAACGCGTGGACGGCGTGCCAGGATGCCGGGGGCGCGCCACACGATTTACTGGTGATATGCACACAGTGCGGGACGGTCGCCGAGCTTAGCGATCCCGCTCTGGGACGGCAACTGGCAAACAAGGTGGCGGAAGCGGGATTCATACTTGCAGGCCAGGAAACAGAATTGCGCGCATTGTGTCAAAAATGCCGCAAACACGCCTCTCTAGGGGCATGTTTGCTCTAAAGGCCGTGCTGTGATGTAATCGCACGTTGTATTTTTTCGCCGCGTAAGATATAGAGTGAAACGTTATTATTTATTGCGGCGCGGCGCACATAACTGAACCGCGCTCTGCGAGGGCCACAATGAAACCCGCTAAAGATCTTGACAAAATGGTACCGGTGACAGTGTTGACCGGTTTCCTGGGCGCAGGCAAAACCACCCTGCTCAAGCGTATCCTGACTGAATACCACGGTCGCCGGATCGCTGTGATCGAGAACGAATTCGGGCCGGAAAGCATCGATAACGAACTGTTGGTGGAACACAGCGAAGAAGAAATCGTTGAGCTCAGCAATGGTTGTGTCTGTTGCACAGTACGTGGCGATCTGATGCGCACGCTGAACGAACTACGCGTCAAGCGGCTGGCCGGCGAACTGAATTTCGAACGCGTCATCATCGAAACCACCGGCATGGCCAATCCCGGGCCCGTCTGCCAAACGTTCTTCATGGACGACGAAATCGCCGACTATTACCGTCTCGATGCCGTTATTACGGTGGTCGACGCCAAGCACGGCATGGCAACCCTGGACACACAAACCGAAGCCCAGAAGCAAGTGGGCTTCGCTGATCGCATCCTGATTTCCAAGAAGGACCTGGTCAGCGAAGAAGACTATCAGGCAATGCGCGAACGCTTGCTGCGCATCAATCCGCGCGCGTCCATCACACCGGTGAACTTCGGCGAGACAGACCTTAAGACGTTGCTGGACATCAGTGGCTTCAACCTGAACACGGTGCTTGACATCGACCCTGATTTCCTCGCCGCCGAGCATCCCGACGCCGCGCACGATCACCATCACGAGCACGAAGGCGAGTGCCACACAGACTGCGGCCATGATCACCACGGTCATCACCACCATGGCGCTCACAACGACGAGATCGGTGCCTTCGTATTCCGTTCGAACAAGGCGTTCGACCCGGAACGACTGGAAGACTTCCTCGGCGGAATCGTACAGGTGTACGGCCCGGACTTGCTGCGCTATAAGGGCATTCTGTACCTCAAGGGCATCAACCGGCGCATGCTGTTTCAGGGCGTGCACATGATGATGGGCGCCGAACCGGGCCGCCCTTGGCTATCCGCCGAAAAACCTAATACCAAAATGGTATTTATTGGCCGTAAACTTCCCCAGGAAATTTTTACACGGGGTCTGGAACAATGCTTGGTCTGATAACGAACCCGTAAGCGTAGTAACGCACACGAGGTTTCAGGCACCAACACGACAAAAAGAGGACATATCATGGCAAGCAAATCCGCAACCGCTAAGAACCAGGCGCACACGTTGTCCGAAGAAGAGCTACTGGCAATGCCGGAATCCGATTACATGAACGAAGCGCAACTGGCGTTCTTCCGAAGCCGCTTGAAAGAGCTGGAACAGGAAATCCTGACCAATGCCGGGACGACAACCGAAAACCTGCGGGAAACGCAATTCGTGCCCGATCCAGCCGACCGCGCCACGATCGAAGAGGAACATGCGCTTGAACTACGCACGCGTGATCGCGAACGCAAGCTGCTGAAGAAAGTGCAACAGTCCATTACCCGCATCGACTCGGGCGACTACGGCTGGTGCGAGGAAACTGGCGAACCCATAGGCATACCGCGCCTGCTGGCCCGGCCAACGGCCACCCTGTCGCTGGAAGCGCAAGAACGCCGTGAAATGCGCCAAAAGCTATACGGCGACTGACACAGCGGCAGCCGGCACATGTCCTCAGGCCCGCGTCGGAACACGCCCGCATCACGGGCGTCCCGGCGTTCGAGCCCCGCTTCCTGATTTCCTCTTGAACTTTCGGGGTTCGTCCCCAGTTAAATAAGTCAAAGGAAGATTCATGGAACAATTTCACGCCACCACCATCATTTGCGTCCGTCGCGGTGACCAGGTCGCCATTGGCGGCGACGGTCAGGTCACGCTGGGCAACATCGTCATCAAGGCTACGGCGCGCAAGATCCGCCGCTTGTACAACGACAAGATACTGGCCGGGTTCGCCGGAGCCACAGCCGACGCCTTCACTTTGCAGGAACGTTTCGAAGCCAAACTGGAGAAGTACCAGGGCAATCTTATGCGTGCCGCTGTAGAACTCACGAAAGATTGGCGCACTGATCGGGTGCTGAGGCGCCTGGAAGCCATGCTTATCGTGGCTGACCGCGAGCATACCCTGGTGCTTACCGGCAATGGCGACGTCCTCGAGCCGGAAAACGGCCTGGCCGCTATCGGATCCGGGGGCGCATTTGCCCAATCCGCCGCACTTGGCCTGTTGCAAAACACAGATCTTGCGCCCGCCGAAATCGTGAAGAAATCCCTGGAAATTGCCGGGGAACTATGCATTTACACGAACCAGAACCATATCGTCGAAGTACTCTAGTCGCCGCCTGCGGCGCGCGCCAACCGACAACGTAACGGATACCCTGCTTATTATGTCTGCCACCAATATGACCCCGGGCGAAATCGTCTCCGAACTCGACAAGAATATTGTCGGGCAGGATCGCGCCAAACGATCCGTTGCCGTCGCACTGCGCAATCGTTGGCGCCGGCAGCAAGTACCCGAGCCGCTACGCCACGAAATCGTTCCAAAGAATATTCTCATGATAGGGCCGACGGGGGTTGGAAAAACCGAGATCGCGCGGCGGCTGGCCAAACTGGCCAACGCCCCATTCATCAAGATCGAAGCTACCAAGTTCACCGAAGTCGGCTACGTAGGGCGCGATGTCGACACCATCATCCGTGACTTGGTGGAAATTTCCGTGAAGCAGACGCGCGACGTGGAAATGCGGCGCGTACGTTCACTGGCCGAAGACGCGGCCGAAGACCGCATACTGGACGTGCTGATATCGCCGCCGCGCAACGCCCAGGGCGAGCCGGACCGCGAAGAGAACAGTGCACGGCAAACCTTCCGCAAGCGTTTGCGCGAAGGCAAGATCGACGACATGCAGATCGAAGTGGAAGTGGCCCAGGCGGCACCGCAAATGGAGATCATGGCACCGCCCGGCATGGAGGAAATGACTGAGCAGCTCAAAGGCATGTTTGCCGGCCTGGGCCGCGACAAGAAAAAGTCCCGCAAGATGTCGGTCAAGGAAGCCTTCAAACTGCTTACCGAAGAAGAGGCGGGGCGCCGGATTAACGAAGAAGACCTGCGCACCAACGCCGTTTTCAATGCCGAACAGAACGGGATCGTCTTCCTGGACGAAATCGACAAGATCGCCACCCGCCAGGAACATTCAGGCAGCGACGTATCGCGTCAGGGCGTGCAGCGCGACCTGCTGCCGTTGGTGGAGGGAACCACAGTCAATACAAAGTATGGCGTCGTACGCACCGACCATATTCTGTTCATTGCGTCAGGCGCGTTTCATTTATCGCGCCCATCAGACCTTATTCCCGAACTGCAAGGCCGGTTTCCCATACGTGTGGAGCTCGATTCATTGACCGCGCAGGACTTTGTACGCATTCTGTGCGACACGGACGCTTCCTTGACGAAGCAATACCATGCGTTGCTTGCAACCGAAGACGTAACGCTCGACTTCACCGACGAAGGCATACAACGCCTGGCCCAATTGGCCTTCGATGTAAACGAGAGCACAGAGAACATAGGCGCGCGCAGGCTTTACACGGTGATGGAAAAACTTTTGGAGGACTTGTCGTTCGACGCGTCGGCCAATAGCGGCAAAACAATCACGATAGACGCCGCCTACGTCAATGCCCAGCTGGAAGAAGCGGCCAGCAATCAGGACTTGTCGCGCTACGTCTTGTAGGCTACTTCGAGATCTCGGTCAGCACATACTGACCTGCTTCCCGTGTTGCCGTGAACTTCACGCGATCGCCGGGCTGGATATCTTTAAGCAACGCCGGGTCTGCCCGGTACACCAGCGTCATGGCCGGCAGTTCCAGGCCCGAAATGGCGCCATGCTTGATCGTGACTTTGCCTTCCTGCCGATCCACCCGGCGCACTTCTCCAGACGCCGTTGCCTCTTGGGCAACGGCAGTCACAGAATAAAATGAAACCAAGGCCAGGCCTGCGGCCAGTGCCGCCGCCAAATGTGGTGTTCCCAATCGCATACGCTAAACTCCCATACAGTGCATACCAGCATACAGCCAATCAAGGACGCAACCAAATGGCCACACGCCTCTCAGTCATTACCACACGCACCGGCGACAAAGGCACAACCGGCCTGGGCGATGGCAGCCGCGTCGATAAGGACGCACCGCGCATTGCTGCGATCGGTGATGTGGACGAATTGAACAGCACCATAGGACTGCTGCGGACCGAGCCGCTTCCACACGCGGTGGACACGCTGCTGGCACGCATACAAAATGACTTGTTCGACATGGGCGCCGAACTTTGCATCCCCGGCCATACGGCGGTCAATTCGGATCACGTCCTGTACCTGGAAGAAGCGTTGGCCGTGCATAACGCCGGCCTGGGCAAGCTTCAGGAATTCATTCTACCGGGCGGCACACGCCCCGCAGCGCTGGCGCATATTGCCCGCGTCGTGTGCAGGCGCGCTGAGCGCGCCGTCATTACGCTTGGCCGCCACGAAAACGTGAACCCGCCCGTCATTCAGTACCTGAACCGGCTGTCCGACCTATGTTTTGTGCTGGCCCGGGTGCTGAACCGTGCGGCCGACAAGCCCGACATTCTGTGGGGCCGCGAAGCACCGGCGCGCTGATTGAATCCAGCCAGCCGCCAGCGGGCATTTCCGATTTCAGTGGCTTAGGCAGGCAAGACATTGCCGACGCTCTGGGTAAAGAGCGACACGATTTCTGTGATATCGGCCTTCGTGCAAATAAAGGGTGGCGCCAGCAAGACGTGGTCGCCCTGCACGCCATCGATCGTGCCGCCCATGGGGTACATAAGCAGTCCCAGCCGCATGGCCTCTTTCTTGAGCTGCGCATGGACTTTACGGGCGGGATCGAGCGGCTGCCTGGATTCACGGTCCGCCACAAATTCAACGCCAACGAATAAGCCCCTGCCGCGCACGTCGCCCACGTTGGGATGACTGCCAAGTGCCGTGCGCAGTTCGGCGCGCAACTGTTCGCCGCGCGCCAGCACGTTGGCCAACAACTGTTCTTCCTGGATGATGCGCTGCACCGCAAGTGCGGCGGCGCAGGCTGTGGCATGGCCCATATAGGTATGGCCATGCTGGAAAAATCCGCTGCCCGCTACGATGGCATCGTAAATTTTGGTGCTGGCCAGCATGGCGCCGATGGGCTGGTAGCCCGCGCCCAGCCCTTTGGCAATGGTAAGGATATCGGGCACCACACCATCTTCGGCGCACGCAAACAGATGACCGGTGCGCCCCATACCCGCCATGACTTCATCCAGAATAAGAAGCACGCCGTACTGATCGCATACCTGTCGAACACGCTGCAGATACGTGCGCACGGGAGCAAGCGCGCCCGCCGTTGCGCCGACAACCGTTTCCGCCACGAAAGCCGCAACATTCTCTGGCCCAAGTTCGAGTATTTTCTGTTCAAGCTCCAGGGCCAGCCGCTCGGCGTATTGCTCTTGCGTCTCGCCAACCAATTGATCGCGGTAGGCATAGCACGGTGATACATGGTGGGCCGGCACCAGTAACGGCAGGAAAGGCTCGCGCCGCCAGGCATTGCCGCCTATGGCCAACGCGCCCAGCGTGTTGCCGTGATAGCTCTGCCGGCGCGCGATGAAATGCCGCCGGGTCGTCTGCCCTGTTTCCACAAAATATTGACGCGCCAACTTCAGCGCCGCCTCGACCGCTTCGGAACCGCCCGAGACGAAGTACACATGGTTCAGATCGCCTGGCGACCGGGCCGCAAGGAAATCTGCCAAATCTTCAGCGGCCTGCGTCGTGAAAAACGATGAATGGGCGTAGGCAATTTGATCGAGTTGATTCTTGACGGCCTGAATAACCCCCGGATGCCCATGCCCGAGGCATGACACAGCCGCGCCTCCTGACGCGTCGATATACGCCTTATCGTTCTGGTCGAATAGCCGAATGCCTTGGCCGCGCACGGCAAAATCAAGGTGCTGCTTGGGGTTACGATGGAATACGTGGGTCATGACGCGCCATGAAAGTTGGAGGGATAACGATTTCCTGCATACTATACATCCGCCGGTACCAAGATGAGTACGCGTCGCGTCCCTCTACCTGTCTCATGCGTTCATCGGATTCCACTATGTTGTCTTTCATCGAATTATCGGGCTCCCCTTTTCATATTGGGCAGACTCTTGGGCGCTTTGGCGCGCACGTTACGCACAATTGGCTGTTGGGCTCCGAGGCATGGGCCGGCGTCATGCGCTGGCGAGGCAGCCCTACGGCAACCGCCATGGAAGGCCTCATCAAGCAGCGCTTTCCACTGGTCCACGAGGAATTGCTCGGGCTGGCAGCCGGGCTGGAGCTGCCCGCGTCCGATGTCGTTCTATGGAATTGCCGAGGCGATGTATGGGCTATGGCGCCAGATGGATGCACCACAGTGCAGTTACCCCTGCCCCACGGAGCGCGTATTGCTCATAATGAAGACGGCGACCCCGGATTCGCCGGGTACTGCGCCATGGGCGAATTTGCGCCCGACCACGGCCCTCGGTTCGCATCGTTCATTTATCCCGCATCCATCCCGGGCCACACCTTCGCTGTCAACGAACATGGCCTTGCAATGACGGTGAACAACTTGCGCACCCGCCTTGCCGGTCCGGGCATGCCACGCATGGCGCTGACGCGCAGCGCACTGAATCAGCCCACACTGGAAGACGCCGTGCAATTACTGCGCAACAACCCGTCCGCCGGCGGATTCCACCTTACCCTGGCACAGAGCGGCCGCGCCGACTTATTAAGCGTCGAGTTCGCTGCGCATGGCGTGTCGGCACAGCCCGTTGAGGCACCGACATTGCACGCCAATCATGTCATGCACTCTGCGATGCGCGACTGCCCCCAAGTCATCACCATGTCTTCGCTGCATCGTCAGCGGCGCGGCAGTCAACTGTTGTGTGGCGACATGACAGCCGGCCCTGCAGATACCGACCCGCTGGTCATCCTGGCCGACAGACAAAACGCGGAATTCCCCATATTCCGCGATGCCCCCGACGATAGCGATGCCGAAAACACCATGGCGACAGCGGACATTCATATAGGCGCGGAGCGGGTAACCTGGCGGGTATATGAACGCCCGGAACAATCCCCGCGCTTTACCTTCAGTAACGCCACACTGGACCGTTAAGGTCCATAGCGTCCATGACGAGGACGGCTACAGCAACAGATGCAGAAAGTCGGCCACTTCGCGGCTCAGCAGCGTAAGGTCCTGCTGCAAGGTCGCGAAATTGCCGTTCTTCTCATACGTTTTTTCGTTCATATATAGCTTGCGATTGATTTCTATCTGGAGGCTGTGGCGATTGTCGTCGGGACGGCTGGTGTTTTCGACCAGCGCCGCGCCCTTGAACGGATCGTTGCGTGCCACTGTGTAGCCTCGGGCAACCAGGAAGTCTTCAATGATCCCCGTGAATGTGGGGTCGCAAGACTTGCCGTCCAGGTCTCCAAGCACAAAATCGGCCAGCTGCGCTTCAGTTTGCAGTCCCAATAATTCAAATGAGTCTGACGGCATGGAATGCAGGTTTAGGTGCCACACACCGCCAAAGCGTTCATGCGCGTCTTCTATCTGCCTTCGTAGTGCGGCATGATAAGGCTCGTAATAGCTTCCAATGCGGTTTTGCACTTCAGCAACCCAGAGCTTGCGGTCATAAATGCTGTGTTCGCGCACGCGGCTCCACAATAAGCCGTGGCCCAGGCGTGACTTTTCGGTGGGATGCAGGTCCGCGATCCAGGGTTCCGCGAGCATGTTGGGATCGATATCGTCGACCTGCCGGTTCAGATCGATATACGTGCGAGGAAAATTCGCCATAAGAAGCGTGGCACCTACGCAAGGCAGTCCTTGCCATAGTTCATCGACATAGGTGTCTTCGCCCGAACGCAAGAGGGATGCGGGCAGACAGCTTTGAAAATCGGGCGGATAGATTGTGCCGCTATGTGGCGAATCGGCAATGAGTGGAATGGCGGTGCTTGTGGGTAAGCGCAAGGCATACGCTTCGAACTCAGAATCTGCAAACTTCATGTGGCCTCCGGGTGTGAGGCCAGTGTAGTCAGCGTGCACGGTTTAGATGATCGGTAGTTACCCGAGCAGATGTGACAAATGCACAGCGCAGGCGCTGCGGCGCCTGCGCTGTTTCCATGGCGATTGTCCTACTTGGACGCTTCGATCATATATTCGACCGCCGCACGCAGTGTGGCGTCGTCGGCGGACGAAGCGCCGCGTGGAGGCATTGCTCCCTTGCCTTTGGTGGCCACTTCCATGATGGCATCCATGCCTTTGTCGATCAGCGGTGCCCAGGCGGCCTTGTTGCCTACCTTGGGAGCGTTGGCGATACCCGTGCTATGGCAGGCCACGCAGGCGGACTTGTACAGCTTTTCGCCCGCAGGATTTAAGGTTGCAGCAGCGTCGGTCGCTGCGAAGGACATGGCCGGTGCCAAACCGGCTCCCAGGGCGATGGCCAGGGCGACATGAGCGAGCTTCAACATAGTTATCTCCAGGTTTTTTCAAATGGGTCCGCCACATGACGGACCTTGTACGTATGACTGACTTGGTTACGTGCTTGCTAGGCAGGGATGGGATGAGGCGCCTTGACTTGTTTCATCAAGTCATCGTTCCATTTGCCTTCCACGACGACGTGACCTGCTGCGCCAAGTTCAAACGCTTCGATCAGGTTGTGGTTCACGTAGGCATACACCCCAGGTTGCTTGAAGGTGTATAGCGCCGCGCCGGCTGAGCCCCCGCGAATGAA
This sequence comes from uncultured Candidimonas sp., assembly GCA_964581155.1. Lineage (GTDB taxonomy): Bacteria > Pseudomonadota > Gammaproteobacteria > Burkholderiales > Burkholderiaceae_B > Pollutimonas. Next base: position 26,254 of record CAZONP010000002.1, read on the forward strand.
CCAGGTTTCCAGGTTCTCTTCGGGTGCGTTGGCAAACTTGCCGGTTTCCCACACCCAGTCGCCGTGACCGCCGATAAGGTGTGGCCGTGTGTCGCGATTGGCCTGGGAGTGAATGAACAAGACGGTTTCACCCACATTGGCCTTCAGCGCGCCTTCACCAGTCAATGCCCCTACCGCGCCGTTGAATACCACGTGGCTCGGCAGCAGCGTGCGCATGACCGCAATCGTGTCTTCGTAGCTTTCAGCCAGGGTGGCGTATTCCTTGTACTTGCCGTTAGCGTCTTTCGGTATGTACAGATCGAACTCGCCTATGGTGTAGGCGCGATCGTAGCGCAAGGACTTGCCATTTGGGTCTTTCAGGCCGCCGCGAGGCAATACCATGAGCGTGCCATTCATTCCCGACACCACGTGCCAGGCGACCATGCCTTCGGGCGCGCAGTGATACACAAAGGTACCGCTACGGTCGGCCTTGAAGCGCAATGTTGCCTGCTCACCGGGATTGACGTTGGTAAGCTTCGCACCGCCCAAAGCGCCAGTCGATGCGTGGAAGTCCACGTTGTGCGGCATGGCGTTCGTGGCTGGGTTGACCAATGTCACTTCGACGTAGTCGCCTTCGTGAACGACCATGGTGGGACCCGGCATGGAGCCATTGAATGTCATGGCCTGCAAGGTGGTGCCCTTCGCATCGATGACCATTTTCTTTTCTTCGATGGTCATTACAAATTCGACGATTCGAGGAGTGGCGTCGACAACCTGGTCATGTTTGTGAACCATGGGCGGTGCAACGAGGTCAACCTTGATACGCTTGAGCTTGCCGATTTCCGCTTCCGACATGGACTTACCGGGCGCAGCGGGCGCACTTTTTGCCAACGCGGGGGCAGCCATTGCAGCCGTACTTGCCATTGCGCCCAAACCAGCGGTTTTAAGAAATGAACGACGTTCCATGATGTTGCTCCAATACTAAGAAATAGTCCGAATGGGTCAGACACACCAGCTAAATACTGCCTTTGCTTTCGATGTATCCATTGGACACGTTTCAAACGGCCCGTTCTTTGTCCCAGCACAATGTTCCGAGTAGATTACTCGGGTTTACACCCATCAACCCGAACGCGGGAAAGGCGCCGAAATACCCGTAAGCCAGTGGTAGAATCGAATCCCTGGTCACCTGCATGGATATGCGATGCCTTCCAACCTGAACCGATCTGTAATCAAGAATCTCGATCTCTTCCGCTCACTGGCCGACGCAGATCTTGACGCCATTCTGGAAACAGCGCAGGTGTCGCGACTAATGACCGGCGACGCCGCCTTCCGGCAAGGAAGTATCGCGGACCGTTTTTTTGTTCTGCTGCACGGTCATATGAAGGTCATGCAAACCACTGCGGAAGGCGAACAAGTCACCGTGCGTTATGTAAGTCCCGGCGAAGTCTTTGGCATGGCCCGCGCCATGCGCCGCCCAGACTACCCTGCGTCGACCATTGCCGTGCAGGAAAGCATTGCCCTAAGCTGGCCCTCATCCGAATGGGATCAGTTCACCGCCAAGAATCCGAAGTTTGCGTCAAATGCCATGCAGACCGTGGGACAACGCCTGCAAGATGCCCACGCGCGCATTCAGGAACTGTCCACCGAAGAGGTGGAGCAACGGGTGGCTCGCGCCATTCTGCGGCTGGTCGACCAGTCCGGCGAACGAACGCCTGAAGGCATCGTGATCAACTTCCCCATTACGCGACAAGACATTGCCGAAATAACCGGCACCACACTGCACACGGTCAGCCGCCTGTTAAGCGCATGGAAGGATCGGGGGCTGGTCACCAGCGGGCGTAAACGCATTGTTGTGTGCGCCGTAGACGACTTGATCCGGTTGGCCGAAGGCACCCATAGCACGGCTGCGCGCGTGCCGCGCGCGAAAGCCGAATCGGACTGAGCCTACAAGATTCCCAGACGGTCGCGCAGCGTTGCGCCGATACCCGGCTTGCCGGACTTGGCATCGTGCACCAGACGCAAGCCCAGGTTGCTGGGCGGGACACCCACTGAACACGCACCACCTTTCGGGTCCCGGATGAAGTCCGAGATATAGCTGCGGTGCGAGCCGGCTACCACGCGAATACCGCAATTTTCGCCCAAGGGCGTGGTACTGACGCCGTCTGCGGCAACATGCGAACGCGTGTGGCACGTGTCCGTCCAGTCCCATACATTGCCACCCATGTCTTGCATCCCACTGCTATTGGTGCCAAAGCTGCCAAATGCCATGGGAGTTTCGTCGCTGGTTACCTTACGTTTCGTCTCCAGTGCATATTCCGCCAGCCAGCGTTGGGCAGGGTCGTTGGGGTCGGACGTATCGGCGATAACGTCTTCCTCATAGACCTCGCCGGCGGCATGGATCCATTCGGCGTAAGTAGGCAGCCGATAATGGCGGCCCGTGCGCGCCGATAGCCAGGCAGCATAGTCGGTCGCGTCGCGCCAGCTTACACCCACCACGGGAAGACCTGGCGAGACAGCGCCGCGCTGCGACTTGTCGAGTGCCCTGCATGCCTTGGCCGTGACGCATTCCGCGTATTCCGCCTGGCTGACCTGCCGCTTCATGATATGCAGCTCTTGTGGGAAGCGCATGATCACCGGCCTGGGGCTGACAGGATTCCCGTCGCGCAGGTAGTCGCCCGCCGGGTAGAACGTAAATTCGCCGGGGGCGATTGCGATCAGTTCCGTTGCATCGCGATCCTGCGCAATACCCGGGGCCGAGAAATAGTAGGTGGCGCTGCCGGCTGCGGCAAGCGCCAAGCTGGTGAAAAGCGCGATTTTAGTCAGGGAACGCATTCGTCTGCCTTCAGTAGTGCCGTGCGTGTGGCGCTCCAAGACGGAGCACCGCGCACTATGCTTCTATTGAACGCTTACGCCGTCCGCCTGTCTTTGTTGCAGCGCAAACTGGGCCGTCATGGAAAAGGGGCGGCCAACGGCCGCCCCTTTTTGAATGCGGAATGAAATGCCGCGCGTCAGGAAACCCCTGCGGAGTTTGCCTGCTCGTCCGCGTGATACGAAGAACGAACCATGGCACCCACGGCGGCATGGCTGAAGCCCATGGCGTAGGCCTCGCGTTCAAGCATGGTAAATACGTCGGGATGGGCGTAGCGCAATACCGGCAGATGATGCTCGGACGGCTGCAGGTATTGGCCTATGGTCAGCATGTCGACATTGTGCGAGCGCAGGTCGCGCATGACATCCAGGATTTCTTCGTCCGTCTCGCCCAGGCCAAGCATAAGGCCGGACTTGGTGGGGACACCCGGGTGCAACGCCTTGAAGTCCGCCAGCAACTTCAGGGAATGTTGATAGTCGGCGCCCGGACGGGCCTGCTTGTACAGCCGTGGCACGGTTTCGAGGTTATGGTTCATGACGTCCGGAGGACCTTCGTTCAGAATTGCCAAGGCCTTGTCCAGGCGGCCGCGAAAGTCAGGCACCAGAACTTCGATGCGAGTGGAAGGTGAATGCTCGCGGACCTGGCGTATGCAGTCCACAAAATGGCCCGCGCCGCCGTCGCGGAGGTCGTCGCGATCGACCGACGTAATGACAACATAAGACAATTTCATGGCCGCAATGCTGCGGGCCAGGTTCGCCGGCTCTTTCGTGTCGAGCGGATCGGGACGCCCGTGGCCGACATCACAGAAGGGGCAACGGCGCGTGCATTTGTCGCCCATGATCATGAACGTGGCCGTGCCTTTGCCAAAGCATTCGCCGATATTTGGGCATGATGCTTCTTCGCATACCGTATGCATGTTGTGATCACGCAGAATGCGCTTGATGTCGTAAAAGCGCGACCCCGGCGCAGCTGCCTTGACTCGTATCCATCCCGGTTTCTTCAGCCGTTCGGCAGGCACAACCTTGATGGGTATGCGCGACGTCTTTTCGCCGGACTTCTGTTTTTTCGTTGGGTCGTAAACGCCGGGTCGGACGGTGGGCTTATGGATGGCGGACTGGTCAACAGGGGTAGTCATACGGTTTCCTGCAATAACGCGCTTGCGCTTCTTGCGTGTAGGCGCCGACTGGTCGGCAGCTGTGCGTGAATATAGGGCGGACTGCGCATTTTAACGCGCCACACCGCCCAAGGGCGAATTTCCCTGTTGACTTATTGGCCTTTCCATACGGGCTGGCGCTTGTGCATGAAGGCGTCGATGCCCTCGGACACGTCATCGGCCATCATGTTCCTGGCCATTACTTTGCCTGCATAGTCGTAAGCGTCGCTGAGACTCATGCCGCGTTGCTGATGAAACATGCCCTTGCCTGTGCGCACGGCCACGGGACTTTTTGAACAAATCGCTTGCACCAGCGTGTCGACAGCCGTGTCAAGCTGGTCGAGCGGCACCGCCTGGTTGATCAAGCCGCTGTCGACCGCATCGGAGGCGCTGATGAACTGGCCGGTCACGAGCATTTCAAAGGCTTTCTTTGGCGCCACGTTGCGCGAAAGGGCGACAGCCGGCGTAGAGCAGAACAAGCCAACATTGATGCCGGAGACAGCAAACTTGGCGCTGTCCGCCGATACTGCCAGGTCGCAACTGGCCACGAGCTGGCAACCCGCTGCGGTGGCAGTGCCATGCACTTTCGCAATGACGGGAATGGGTAAATTCACAATGCTTTGCATCACGCGACCGCACTGGGCAAACAAGCGTTCGTAATAGGCCTGTTCCGGAGTGGCCCGCATTTGCTTCAGGTCGTGGCCGGCGCAAAAGGCGCGGCCCGCCGCCGCAAGAACCACACAACGTAGCGTGTCGTCTTGCGCCACCGCATCGAGCTGCGTTTGCAGCGCCGTAAGCATTTCTTCGGATAGGGCATTGAACTGGTCAGGTCGATTAAGCGTCAGTGTCAGTACGCCGTCCGTTCGGTCTGCCAGCACCAACTGCGCTTGCATGGTCATGTCGTGATCTCCTTTTGGGGTCCTTTTATTGATTGTCTCGCTCGCCCGACCGGCAGCGTATCCATGGCTGTTGCCAAGCGCACCGCCAGTAGCTCGCCGACCTGACTGACAGTAGCCTGTATCCCGCAGGACCGCAAATCCACAGTCTGCAAGCCCTCGTAGCCGCAAGGGTTGATGCCCAGAAAGGGGGTAAGGTCCATATCCACGTTCAGCGCAATGCCGTGATAGGCGCAACCATTGCGGATCTTGATGCCCAAGGCGGCGATTTTGGCCAGTTGCGGCTCGGCGCCGGCAGCAGTATCTGTGCCTGCGGGACTCCACGGCACATAGACCCCGGGTGCGCCAGGCTTACGGCAAGCGCCCCGCGCGCCAAGCTCTTCCAACACGCGTATGGCGACGTCTTCGAGCAGCTCGACATATTCCTTCACGAACAGCTTCAAGCGGCGCAAGTCCACCAGGCAATAGGCCACGATTTGTCCGGGACCGTGATAGGTGACTTGACCGCCTCTGTCTGATTTCACGATGGCAATGCCACCCGCGTCCAGAATATGTTCCTGTTTTCCCGCCTGTCCCAGCGTGTATACCGGCGCATGCTCCACCAGCCAGATTTCATCGGCGGTCTGCGTGTCGCGCGCTTCGGTGTAGTCGCGCATGGCCCCCCATACCTCGCCATAAGGCGCGAACCGGGGTAGCCACTTGTGTAGCGTCATGTGTGGACTCCCGGCGCCTATAGGACGATGGACACCATAGGATGGCTATGAAGGGCAACATACAGCGCATCGAGCTGTTCGCGCGACGTGGCCCGGACGGTGAACGTGAGGCCCAGGTAATTGCCCGCTTTGCTGGGCCGCATTTCAACCGTCGCTGGATCCAGTGTGGGGTCGAACTCCTGCACGAGCGCGGTGAGCGTTTGCGCGAAATCCGGGTGCGTTTTGCCCATGACCTTAATGGGAAAGTCGCTGGGGTACTCGATAAGAGACTGCTCGGGAGGGATATCGCAAGAGGCCATGGCGTGAACGTTATAGAGCGGCGATGGCGCGGTCATAGCCGGCGCGCAATGCACGATAGACGGCACCGGGCTTGCCCGTGCCCACGGGTTTGCCGTCGTAGGTGGTGATGGGAAGCAGCTCTTTGGTCGCGGACGTTAGCATGAGTTCATCGGCGGCATCCACTTGCGCCGATGAAATCGGCCGCGCGGTGAAGCTGATGCCGGCGTCGCGAGCCAACTCTTCGAGCAGCCCGTAACGTATTCCTTCCAATATGAGGTTGTCGCGAGGCGGCGCCAGTAGAACGCCGTCTTTGGCGACCCAGATATTGCATGCCGACCCTTCCGACAGGAATCCGTCGCGAAATTGCAGGACGTCGTCCACGCCGGCTTCGACCGCCTGTTGCTTGGCCAGCACATTGCCCAACAGAGAAATGGATTTGATTTCGCAACGCAGCCAGCGGATATCGGGAATTCCGATGGCGCTGAGTCCGTGGTTACGGGCCTGCTCGTCGGGACGGGTGAACGGCGACACCATGCAGAAAATTGTGGGCGCGGTGTTGGCGGGAAAGGCGTGCTCGCGCTTGGCAACGCCACGCGTTACCTGGATATAGACCATGCAGTCGCCCTTGCCGGAGCGCCGCAGTAAATCGAGCACCAGCGCGGCCCAGTCGGCGCGCGACTTGTTGGTCTGGATTCCGATGGAGGCCAGGCTGCGCTCGAGCCGCGCCAGGTGTCCTTCCATGCGAAACGGCTTGCCGTTGTAGGCAGGCACGACATCGTAAATGCCGTCGCCAAAGATAAAACCACGATCCAGCACAGAAACGTTTGCGTCACCCAGACGGATGTAGTCGCCGTTGAGATAGACGATGCTATCGGAATCCACGTTGGGGATCATGGTACAAGCCTTGTCGTTGCGATGTTATTGGAAAAGAAGAAGCACTTTGTCGTAGATGCGGCCAAAAAAGCCCGCCTCGGCGACGTCTTCCAGCACGTACAGGGGTTGCGTAAGCAACTGCCCGCCGTCAAGGGACAGAGTCACCGTGCCCACCTTCGTACCCTTTTTCAAGGGGGCGATAAGGGGTTGAGTGTACTGGGCGACCGGTTTGACTTGGGGGCCCTTGCCGCGCGGAACGGTGACCCAGGTGGGTTCCAGCGAACCTAGACCGACCGTTTCCGCCTGGCCTTCCCATACCCGGGCATTGACCGCCGGAGAACCGTTGTCGAACAGCTTGATCGTGTCGAAGTTCTGAAAGCTCCAGTTCAACAGTTTCAAGCTGTTTTCTGTACGCGCCGAATCGCTGGCGGCGCCGACCACCACTGAAATGACACGGCGCCCGTCGCGCAATGCCGTGGATACCAGACAATACCCGGCGGACTGGGTGTGGCCGGTCTTGAGACCGTCCACGGTCGGATCCGACCACAGCAGGCGGTTACGATTAGTCTGCTTGATTTTGTTGTAGGTGTATTCTTTCTGGCTGTAATAGTGCATGTATTGTGGAAACTGCGCCACCAGATTCTTGGCCAGAATGGCCAGATCGCGCGCGGTTGTAAGGTGGGTTGCGTCGGGCAAGCCGGTGGAGTTCACAAAATGTGTATCGCGCAGCCCCTGGCGTGCCGCCTCTTCGTTCATAAGGGCCGCGAACGCGGTCTCGCTGCCGGCGACGGCCTCGGCCAGTGCCACGGTGGCATCGTTGCCGGACTGCACGATAAATCCCTGCAGCAAATCGTCGACCGCCACTTGGGTATTGGGCTTGACGAACATGCGCGAGCCCTCTGTCTTCCAAGCCTTTTCCGATATATTTACGGTTTGCTCGAGGGTGAGCCGCTTGTCTTCAATGGCATCGAACACCAGATAAGCGGACATCAGTTTCGTGAGCGACGCGGGTTCGACGGGCTGGTCCGGGTTTTGGGCGGCAATGACCTGCCCGCTATTGACGTCCAGCGTAAGCCAGGCACTAGCCGTAAGTGTGGGAGCGGGCACTGTGGCTAGTTGACCGACAGAGACACTTCCGGCCGTAGCGGCGGGTGCCAGCACGGCGGGGGCCGCGTCGGCTTCGGAAGGTGCCGCTTGGGCCATTACCGCGTACGGTGTTGCGACCAAGGCAAGAGCGGTGAGAATCTGTGCAAGCAGGCGGGGGAAGCGGAAATTCATGGATGTCATCGGCATATCGCAAAGAGTATCCGTCGGCGCGACAGACGGGAAAAGAAAGCCCATTATAGGCAGAGCCACTTGCCTGTTACCGTGTTTGACGGCTTTTGCACCTCGTAAAAAGAGAAACCGGTCGATACTATTCATGACAGCGACTTACGCCGGCGCTGGATTTCGTTCAAACAGAGGCAAGCCGCTGTTCGAGCAGCCGTCGCAGGACGATGAGTTTGCCATGAAAGAAATGACCCGCGTCCGGAACGACCACCACTGGCAAGTCCCGCTGGCGGGCGAACCCCATGGCCTCCGACAGCGGCACAACTTCGTCGGCCTCGCCATGCACCAAATACGTGTCTTCAGGAACGGAAATATCGCGATACTTGAAGCGGTCCACCGCCGACCCTGCCAGTATCAGTACGTCCGGGAGCTTTGCCGACTGATCCGCCAGTTCCGAATACAACTGCGCCGCCACCGATGTGCCGAAGGAAAAGCCCGCCAATACCCATTTACCGGCGGCGGCCTGGGGGTACGCGGCTGTGAACTGGCGCACCAGTTCGACCATATCGGCCGTTTCGCCCACCGCGTGATCAAATTCACCCGCCGAGGCACCGACCCCGCGGAAGTTGGGCCGCAACGCCAGCAATCCATGCTGCACGCAGGCGCGCGCGATGGTGGTGACGATCTTATTTTCCCGGGCCCCGCCATGCAATGGGTGCGGGTGCAGCACCAACGCCCACCCGCGTGGAGCTTCCGTGGGCGAATCGAGCATGCAGCTAATAGGGCCTGCAACGCCCTGAAAGCTGATTTCCTGTGTGCGAGCAAGCATAATGGTGACTTTGAGTTATAACGTAAGCCCAACAATTCTACGCCACAACCATAACGCGCCAGCATGTCGATCACCTCCCCCCAGCCACTGCCCTCGCCGCAGGAAATGAAGACGGCGCTTTCAGCGGCATTGCCTCACGTCAACCACATTGACTGGGTGGACCGCACCACGTCGACCAACGCCGACTTGTTGGCTCGCGCCCGCGCCAGCGGCGGGCAGCTGGCGCGTCCATGGTTGTTGGGCGCACACGTACAGGAAAGCGGCCGGGGCCGCGCGGGCCGTACTTGGCAAAACCGCAGCGGCGCGAATCTTATGTTTTCCTGCGCGTTCGACGTTTTCCTGCCACCGCATCAGCTGCCCACGCTATCGCCGCTGGTCGGGTTGGCGGCGTGCGAGGCCTTGCGCGAGCTCATCAGTCCGGCGTTACGCGCCCGTCTGACCATGAAGTGGCCGAACGATATGCAGTGGCAATTCGCCAAGCTTGCCGGCATTCTTGTCGAAGTCACGCGTTCCGGCGCCTCGCGGCTTTCCAGCGACCACTACGTGGCGATCATCGGCATGGGATTGAATCTTGACGATGCCAGGGCTCTGAGCCAATCGCTGAACCGACAGGTTGCCGACTGGTCGGAGGTCATCGACCAAGATGCGGCGGCCAAGACTGTGGGGCCGGCCGACATAGTCGCCGCCATCGCCAGGGCTTGGTACGACAGCCTGAACCGTGTGACGGCACACGGGTTCGAAGGATTTCCCGACCGCTACCGGCAGGTCGACTTTCTGGAAGGCCAGCATGTCCACGTGCTGGACGAAGGCCGCATTTTGCAGGCCGGCATTGCCTGCGGCGTGAACTCCCATGGGCAGTTGCTGGTCCGTACGCTCGATGGCGTAACGCCGGTGTCCGTGGGAGAGGTTTCGGTGCGGCCGCTTCAGGGTTGCCCACCATGAAGCTACTGATCGATGCCGGAAATACGCGGGTCAAATTTGGCTGGCTCGACACCAGTTCCGGCCATCGCGAAGACAGTGTCCTGGCCTTGACCCACAATGAACTCGACACCCTCCCGTCATGGTTGAGCCAGCTTGCCTTGAGGCCCACCGCTGCCCTTGGCGTCAATGTGGCAAGCGCCGGCGTGGCCGCAGTGCTCAATGCGGTCATTGAACGCCTGCTGTCGGTGAACATACGCTGGGTCCACAGCGAACGTCAGGTACTGGACGTAATCAACGCATATGCCGACGCGAGCCAATTAGGGGCTGACCGCTGGGTATCAATGCTGGGTATGTCCGCGCATTGCCCCAAGGCTGCGATATTGGCAAGCTTTGGCACCGCCACGACAGTCGATACCCTTGGCCCGGCGCACCATGGCCAGCGCTGTTTCGAGGGAGGCCTTATCTTCCCCGGCCCGGCATTGATGTATTCATCTCTTGCGGCCGGTACGGCGAATTTGCCGCACGCCAACGCCGCGCCTGCGGACTATCCCACGCACACCCATCAGGCCATCGCCAGCGGCATCGCCGCAGCCCAGGCTGGGGCGGTGGTGCGTCAATGGCGTGCGGGCCTGGAACACTTTGGCGAACCGCCCACGGTCTTTGGCACGGGCGGCGGCTGGGACCTGGTGGAAACCGAGACACGGCGATTGCTTGCACGGGCACAGGCCGACCTGGGGATGCCCGGAACCGCCATACAGTGGCTTGCGACCCCCGTGCTGGATGGCTTGGCGCGGCTTGCATCCACCCCTGGGTGATGACCTAAGGCGTCTGCCCTACCAAGCGCGGCGAACCCAGCGTAATGGCCTGCTGGTTGCGTTCGGACAATTGACGGGGCGCGCGCCCTTCTTCACTGGGCGGGACACCGAAAAAACCTTGGCCGTATGCCAGAGCCGCCACGTTGGCGACAAGGATAATCAAAAAAACGAAACGCATATCTGGAAGTTCTCCGGCCGTATACTGCGGCAGCCTGGTGGATTTTCACGTATTCTAGCTGCATAGGCATAGCGATTGCTAACCGAGCCGGCCCGCCAAACCTCTGAAACCAATTTTTTTCCTTATGAAACCTATTCGTAAAGCTGTTTTCCCCGTCGCGGGCATGGGAACCCGGTTCCTGCCGGCCACCAAAGCAATGCCCAAGGAAATGCTGCCTATCGTCGATAAGCCTCTGATCCAGTACGCAGTGGAAGAAGCTATTGCCGCCGGCATCACCGACCTTATTTTTATCACTGGCCGCAACAAGCGTGCCATCGAAGATCATTTCGACCGGGTACCGGAGCTGGAAGCGGACCTTGAAGCCAAGAACAAGATGGAATTGCTGGAAGTCGTCCGGAATGTCATTCCTTCGAACGTGAATTGCATATATACCCGGCAGACGGCGCCACTGGGCCTGGGCCATGCCGTGCTGTGCGCCGCGCCTATTGTCGGCAACGAGCCTTTTGTTGTCCTGCTGGCCGACGATTTGATCGACTCGAAAACGTCGGTCACCCAGCAACTGGTCGAAGCCGCTCACCAGCATAATGGCAGCGTGCTGGCTATTCAGGACATAGACCGCCAACACACAAACAAGTATGGAATCATCAATGGCGTGGCGGTAAACGCCAATACCACGCGCTTACACGGCATCATTGAAAAGCCTGATTCGTCAGTGGCACCAACCACGCTGGCCGTGGTGGGTCGCTATGTGCTCGAGCCGGAAATCTTTGAGCACTTGCGCCAGACCCAGGCCGGCGTCGGGGGCGAAATCCAGCTTACCGATGGTATCGCCAGCCTGCTCAAAGCCCGGGCAGTTTTCGGGCTGCAGTATGAAGGCATGCGTTACGACTGCGGCAGCAAGGAAGGCTTTTTCAGAGCCACCCTGGAGCTTGGCAGGAAGTACCACGGACTTTAGGCGCGTGGCGGCGGGTCGGCTATAACGTCGTTCACGCCGGTCACTACCCGCTTCACGGCGCCCGCGTGCTTCTGCACCCAGTGCGCCCCGGCCTGACCCATGCGTCCGAGCCGTTGGGGATCGTCAAGCAATTGCAAGGCCATCTGCAATGCGGCTTCGGCGTCGATGGCGCGCACAGCCGCACCCTCGTCAATGGCATCCACCACGGCTTGTTCAAAATTACGGGTGTGTTGCCCCACAATGACCGGCACGCCCAAAGCACAAGCCTCGATGAGGTTCTGTCCGCCCAAAGGCGCGAAACTGCCGGCTACGATAGCCACTTGGCTTGAGGCGTAATAGCGCGGCATCTCGCCCAGGCTATCGCCCAACAAGACAACTGCCTCGCTGCATGCGCGAAGCGCGGACGCCGTGCAATCTCCCATAAGGATGAACTGCGAACGCCGAACGAAAGGCAGGCCGGCCTTGGTGAGCAGCCCCGCCGCCTCGTCGAAACGCTGGGGGTGCCGTGGGATCAAGCAGTAAAGCACCCCGGGAGCCACATCCCTGCCCTGCTGCTGATCACGCTTCACCTGGCGCACGATGGCACGGACGAACATGTCGTCCTCGCCCTCGCGCGTGCTGGCTATTGAAATGATCTTGCGCGGCAAGGCATCGGCGAACTGGCGCCCGCGCGATATCTGTTCTTGCGGCAGAGTAATGTCGAACTTGAAATTTCCGGATACCCGCACCGCCGATGCACCAGCCTGTTCCAGACGCTGCGCATCGTGCAGTGTCTGGGCATACACGGCGGCGAAACTGGCGTACGCACGGCGCATGACGCTGCCGGCGCGCAAGCTTTGCCGCAACGAGTTGTCGGAAAACCGGGCGCTGGCAAGGACCATGGGCACGCCCTGGCGTTGTGCCGCCGCCAGCAAGTTGGGCCACACCTCCCGTTCAATCAGTACCCCGGCCACGGGCCGATAATGCGCCATGAAACGGCGCGCGGCCCCGGGAAAATCGTAAGGCAGCCATTGCTGCTCGATCGTGCCCCGCGCAATAGCCTGGCGGAATGCCCGCTCGCCCTCGGCGCGACCGGTTTCCGTCATATGCGTCAGCAAGACTTTGCGGCCCTGATCCAGCAAGGCTTGGATAAAGGGTTGCGCAGCCCGTGTCTCACCCAGACTTACCGCGTGCACCCACACGGGATTCACAACCGTGCCGGGACTCGTGTAGCGGCCGAAGCGAGGTCCGGAGCATACGCCCCATTCGCCGCCGGAGCGTCGGGCACGTACAGCCATCCAGGCCAGCAAACCGGGCGACAACAGCCGAACAATCGCGGTGTAACCAAGAAGATTCAATGACCTTGACCAATGGAGGTGAAGCAGAGCACAAATGGCTGACTTATAGCCTTGCGGAAACTTCCTGTCACTACGGCAAACCGCCGAAGGGCGCTCGCACGCACTTACAGTGCATCGACGCCCTGCAGGCGTGTATGCAAGGATTCATCGAACGCAAGCCCCTGGTCCACCGCACTGAGCACGGTTTCCGCAGATGGGGCGTTGCCGCGCTCTCCCAGACTGGCCGTATACGCAGGCCCCTCGAGCGGCGTACGCACGGGTGTGGAAGCCTTGTAAATGCCTATGGTCGGGCGGCCCAGCCCAGCGGACAAATGGGTCAGGCCACTATCGAGACCCACCATGATGCGGGCGCCCGCCAACACCTTGGCCACGTCGGTCAGACCCATGCGCGGCAATACCTGCGCGTGGTCATTCCCCTGGACAAGCTTGTTTGCGCGTTCCGTTTCCGAAGGGCTTCCGGACAAGAGCTTCAAATCCAGACCGTGCTCGCGCAAACGGCCAAACACTTTCTGCCAGTCGGCTTCGGGCCACAATTTGTCGTCGCGGCTGGCCGACGGCATGATGACGGCATATGGCTGGATTTCGACGTCACGCGTGATGCGCTCCAGACCGAAATCCGGCTCGCCTTCGAAAACATACCCGAAGGTTGCCGCCGCCAGTTCGCGCTGGCGCTTGACTGCCGGTTGCCAGAAATTCACGGTATGCCTGACGTTATAAAAGAACGATGCCAGCGGCTCGCGCGCTGATCGGCGATCCAGGCCATGGCGAACGCCGTGGGTCTGCCGCACCAGCCACACCGATTTCATCAGCGCCTGCATGTCCAGCACGATGTCGTATTGCCTGGCGTCCAGATTCTTGCGCAAGTTGGCCCTGTCCGCCCGTGTTTGCGCCGACCACCAGTGCTTGCGCCACCGCCGGTGAGCAACCGGAATGACTTCGTGGATGGCTGCGTGCCATGTTGGGATCTCGGCGAAGCTTTCTTCGACGATCCAGTCGATCTGGGCCTGCGGCACATGACGGGCAATATCGGAGATAGCCGGCAGCATATGCACCAGATCGCCCAACGAGGACGTGCGAACAATCAGGATCTTTTTTGTCATAGGATAATTATAGTTGGCACTTACCGCGAGCGGCCACGCCATTCCCATGCGCCCAGGCAGATGCCGCTGCTGCAGATTATGGCTATGCCTATCCATGTGAACGTATCGGGAAACTGGCCCCAAATCAGCCAGCCCAGCGTTGCCGCACTGACAATCTGCAAGTAAATGAAGGGCGCAAGCATGGAAGCGGGCGCATGCCGATAGGCCTGGATTTGCAGCAAATGGCCAGCCGCTCCAAGAAAGCCGGTCGATACCAGTACGACCCATTGCAATGGACTCAGCGTCGACAGCAGCGGTATGGCGGCCGGCAATATGAAAGGCAATGCCAGGGTAAGCGTCAAGCCTCCTACTGCGCCGCTCCAGATTAGCGTTGTCATGGGATCGTCGACGGCGACACGCCTGGTTGCGATGAATTGACCCGCGAACAGAAAGGCGGTCATCAGGCCGAACACCGTGCCCAACGGATCCAGGCCGCCACCGGGCCGGATGATGATCACCACGCCAAGGAAGCCAACGCCGGCGGCAATCCAGCGCGATATGCGCGCGGGTTCCCTCAGTAGCCACGGCGCCGCCGACAACATGATCAATGGAGCCAGAAAATTGATGGCGGTGGCCTCCGCCTGCGGCAGATAGCGCAGCGTGTTGAAGAAAGACAACGTGGCCAACAGCATGACGCCCCCACGCAGTATTTGCGCACGCGGGCGAACACTACGCAAGACCGCCGTTCCGCGCGACGGCAACACTAGCGCCAGGACCAGCACCAGATGCACCACATAGCGCACCCAGGACAGCATGAACAACGATACGCCCGCGCCCATGATCCACTTGCCGCTGGCATCCAGCCCCGATAGCGCCCACGCGGAAAGCACCACCAACGCAATCCCCGTCATCGGGTGCGTGGCACCATAGGCCACCTGTGTCAGGTCAGAGCGGGGCCTGTCATGACCGATACGCATCGCTATCCTTTAAACTGCATCCATGACTACTTGGTATATTTTGCCCAATGGCAACATCAAACATGCGAACGGACTGGAACTCGAGCCCGAGAAAGACTGGTTTCCGACCCCTGAAAGCATGCAGGCCTTCACCGACCAGCAGCGCGACAAGGGTCAATCGGATTTGCTGATCATAAAGACCATGATGGACTTGGCTCGCGACGGCGAGCGCTGGGTGCAAGACAACTTGAGCTGATGCGCCCGGCCCTACAGCGCCACAAGTTCGGTCTTGTACCGGGCGGCGCGTTCGGCATAGTTCACAGCACTATGTTCAAGCTTGGCGACGTCGTCGTCGGTAAGTGTGCGCACCACCTTGGCCGGGGCGCCCAATATGAGCGACCGGTCGGGAAACACCTTTCCTTCTGTAACCACCGCGCCCGCACCGACCAGGCAATTCTTTCCTATGACGGCCCGATTCAGAATGATGGCCTGTATGCCGATGAGCGAGCCGTCCCCGATGGTGCATCCGTGCAGCATGGCCTGATGGCCGACGGTCACATTTTCGCCGATGACCAGGGGGCAGCCCGGATCCGTGTGCAGCACCGCGCCTTCCTGAATATTGGAGCCGATGCCAACCACGATGGGCTCGTTATCGCCACGGATGACAGCGCCGGGCCAAATGCTGCTGTTGGGGCCTAGCGTCGCAAGGCCAATAACAGTGGCTTCCGCCGCGACAAAGGCGGAGGGGTGAACACTGGGTATGCGATCACCCAATTGATAACAGGTCATGGTCGTTGATTACTTAGTGGTTGGCGGTGAAGGGATCGTATCACAAGGCTTTGCCTGCCAACCCTGTATAAAGCTGGCCACGGGTTGCCGTTTGCCCCCGGACTTCTGCAGCTCCAACAACCTCAGCAAGCCGTCGCCGGTGGCAATGTCGATGCCTGCGGGTGTCACGCTGACAAGCTGGCCAGGGGCGCCCGGCGCAGCGCCTGTCATGGCTTGCGCCTTCCATACCTTGACGGGGTCGACCAGGCCGGGCAAGCGTAGCGTTGAGCCGGGCACCGGGTCGAACGCACGGATACGGCGTTCCAGGGCGATCGCGCTTTGGGTGAAGTCCAGCGGCGATTCCGCCTTGTCCAGTTTGGCGGCATAGGTGATGCCGGTATCTGACTGCGGCTGGGCAAGCAGTGTGCCGCGCCGCAGATCGTCGAGCGCATCAACGATGGCCTGCGCTCCTGCCACCGCCAGTTCGTCGTGCAGGCTTGCCGCTGTATGGTTCGACGTAATGGGTACAACGCGCCTCAGGAGCATTGCGCCTGTATCCAGGCCTTCATCCATCTGCATGATGGTAATTCCGGTCTGCGCGTCCCCGGCCTCGATCGCCCGCTGTATGGGTGCGGCGCCGCGCCACCGGGGCAATAGGCTGGCATGGATGTTGAAGCAGCCATGAACAGGAAGGTCCAGGGTCCACTGAGGCAGGATGAGACCATACGCGGCCACGACCATGAGGTCGGGCGCCGCATCCAGCAAGGCCTGCCTGGCCATCTGCGCATCCTGGGAATGCCTGCCGTCCAGGCGCAGGCTAAGCGGCTGGCTTACAGGTATGTCGGCTTGCAGCGCGGCAGCCTTGACCGGGCTGGGCGTCAACTTCAGGCCACGCCCCGATGGGCGATCCGGCTGCGTCAGCACCAGCGGAATCTCGTGGCCG
>CAZONP010000003.1:0-30413 GCA_964581155.1 uncultured Candidimonas sp.
CCGCATCGCATCTGCCGAAACCTCGTCGATGACCACGACCTCGCCGTCGACGAGGCCGAGTTCGATCTTCATGTCGATCAGACTGAGTCCCTTGTCGGTCAGGTCTGACTCGACGATACGGCACACCTGACGGGTGAGATCCTTAGCCTGCTCAAGGTGCTGCTGGCTAAGGAGGCCGAGAGCCACAATGGTGTCGTCGTTGATGAGAGGATCACCGCGTTCGTCGTCCTTGATGGTGATCTCGACGAGGTAGTCGAGCGTACTCGTGGTGTCGCCGATGTAGTTCTGGTAACGGCGCTGGAAGCTGCCCCAAGGCCGGGTGCGGCAGATGAATTCGAGGCCGCCCTTGCCGCTGATATCCTTGCCCAGGGGCTCGGCGCGACGGACTTCCATGCTGGCCTGCTCGAGGTCGAGACGCACCAGATGGGTAGGGATGCCGGCGGCATGGAGACACTTGAAGAAGTGCTCGGTCATGGCGAGAGACTTTCGGCCCTTGCCTTCAACCTGACCGATGACGGTGTTGGCACCCGGGTCGATGACGCCATCTTCACTACCGGTGACGTCGTCCTTGAAGACGAGGAGGATATTGTCATTTGGCAGGGTGTACAGGTCCTTGGTCTTGCCGGAATAGATCTTTTCGCTGGTGTTCATCGGTATACTCGCTGCTGGTTCCACTATCCCCTTCCGGGGGCAAAGACGGGGCACCGGAGCGCCCCGCTGCTGCAACTCATTCCCACTCTATCGTCGCCGGCGGCTTGCTCGACACGTCGTAGACCACCCGATTAATTCCGCGCACTTCATTGATGATGCGCGACGACACTTTCTTCAGCAAGGCGTAGGGCAGCTCGGCCCAGTCGGCCGTCATGAAGTCCGACGTCTGCACGGCGCGCAGGGCGACAACATAGTCATACGTGCGGCTGTCACCCATTACGCCCACCGTTTTGACCGGCAGAAACACGGCGAACGCCTGCGATGTCAGGTCGTACCAGTTCTTTCCGCTGATGCTGTCTTCTGTCTTGCGCAGCTCTTCAATGAAGATGGCGTCGGCGCGGCGCAGCAGGTCGGCATACTCGTGCTTTACTTCACCAAGTATGCGCACGCCTAGGCCGGGACCCGGGAACGGATGACGGTACACCATGGGCGGGGGCAGGCCCAACGCCACGCCCAGCTTGCGCACTTCATCCTTGAACAGTTCGCGCAAGGGTTCAAGCAATTTCAGATTCAGCGTATCGGGCAAGCCGCCGACGTTGTGATGCGACTTGATGGCGACGGCTTTACCGGTTTTGCCACCGGCCGACTCGATCACGTCGGGGTAAATTGTGCCTTGCGCCAGCCAGCGGGCGTTCTTCAGCTTGGCGGCTTCCGTCTGGAACACTTCAACGAATTCGCGCCCGATGATCTTGCGCTTGGCTTCCGGGTCGGACACGCCCTGCAGCTTGCCCATGAACTGGTCGGTGGCGTCGACGTGGATGACCTTGATGCCGAAATGATCGGCAAAGGTTTCCATGACTTGCTTGCCTTCATTGAGCCGCAGCAAGCCGTGGTCGACAAAGACGCAAGTAAGTTGGTCGCCGATGGCTTTATGAATAAGCGCTGCTGCAACGGAAGAATCCACACCACCTGACAGTCCAAGAATGACGTCGTCGGTGCCAACCTGGCTGCGGATATAGGCCACGGCCTCTTCCACGTAGTCGGGCATGTTCCAGTCGCGGCTGCATCCGCAGATTTCCGTCACGAAGCGAGCCAGGATGGCCTCTCCTAGCGTCGTATGCGTGACCTCCGGGTGGAACTGCAAGGCATAGAAGCCACGCGCCTCGTCGGCCATGCCGGCGACCGGGCACGATGGCGTCGAGGCCATCAACTTAAAGCCGGGCGGCAGCGCGGTGACTTTGTCGCCATGGCTCATCCAGACCTTGAGCATGCCATGGCCTTCGGCGGTGCTGAAGTCTTGCAGGCCGTCCAATAACTTGGTGTGCCCATGGGCGCGCACCTCGGCATAGCCGAATTCGCGATGATCCGACCATTCCACCTTGCCGCCCAGTTGGGCGGCCATGGACTGCATGCCGTAGCAGATGCCCAGCACTGGCACACCGATCTCGAACACGCGGCTAGGCACCTTGAGCGATTCTTCGTGGTAAGCCGATGCATGGCTACCCGATAAAATAATGCCTTTGAGGCCTTCGAACCCATCGAGAAATGCGTTGTCCACATCGCCTGGATGAATTTCGCAATAAACGCCTGCGTCGCGTACGCGGCGGGCGATCAACTGGGTGACTTGTGAGCCGTAATCAAGAATAAGTATGCGTTGGTGCATGGCAAGGACATAAAAAAGAAAGCAAGGCGTTAATGTAACGTATTGAGGCCGATTACGCTGGCGCAAAGCGCTCGACAGGGCTACAGTTTCGGGTCACCGGGGAAGCACAATGCACAACAGGCAATCGGCGGTTCTACTTTCGCTGGCGGGATTTATTGCACTGGCAGTCGCCATGGGCATTGGGCGTTTTGCATTCACACCACTGCTGCCCATGATGCAGAATGATTCAGGTCTTGACCTGGCCCAAGGCGGCTGGCTGGCCAGCGCCAATTACTTGGGGTATCTCGTTGGCGCGCTGATGGCTGCATTTGTGCGTTGGGCGCCATCAACTCAATTGCGCGCCGGACTTTTCGTGGTCATTGGCGGCACTGCGCTAATGGGCATGACGTCTGCCTGGACGGGCTGGCTGGCGTTGCGGTTCATCGCGGGCGTCGCCAGCGCATGGGTGCTGGTCAGCACGTCGTCGATTTGCCTAACCCGGCTGGCGGCAATGGGGCAATCCCATCGGGCGGGCCTTGTATATGCCGGCGTGGGCTGCGGTATCGCGCTCACCGGCGTGCTATGCCTGGTCATGGGCCTGACCCATGTCGCTTCATGGCAAGCATGGATCTTGCTCGGCGCGGTCGCCTTGGCCGGCACATTGGCTGCGCGAAGGCTCTGGACCCAGGCACCATCCGGATCCGTCGCGAGCGCATCCGCCACAACGCAAACACCGACACCGACACAAACGCCAACACCAACAAGCTCAACGGCTCCAACAACATCCCAAAAATCCGCGCCGCCGATAAAAGGCTATTGGACCCTGATTCTCTGCTACGGCCTCTTTGGCTTCGGCTACATACTTCCCGCCACTTTCCTGCCTGCGCAGGCGCGATTACTGGTGTCCGATCCCGCGCTCTTTGGCCTTGCGTGGCCATTGTTTGGCCTGGCGGCCGCCGTATCCACCCTGTTTATTGGACGACTGGCTGGCGCGTTCAAGCGGCGCACGCTATGGGCGGCATCGCAGCTCGTCATGGCGACCGGCGTATTTCTGCCGGTGGTGTGGCCCAGCCTGGCGGCAATTGTGATCGCCGCGCTGTGCGTGGGTGGAACCTTCATGGTGGTGACCATGCTGGGCATGCAGGAAGCACAGGCCATAGGCGGCACCCAGGCCCGGGCCTTGATGGCCAAGCTCACCGCAGCGTTCGCCGCCGGGCAACTGGCCGGACCCATATTCTTCAGTTTCAGCCATGCGTATTTCGGCGCCGACCTGGGCTTTGCCCTGCTTATGGCGACGGCCGGCCTGGTTACCAGTAGTTTCCTACTATTCAAATCATAGGTTTTTTATGTCGACTTCCCCACTTGCATCCCGTACTTTTGTCCTCGTTCACGGCGCCTGGCATGGCGGCTGGTGCTGGTCCAAAGTAGCGGAAGAGCTACGCTCTAATGGACACAAAGTGTATACACCGACGCTTACCGGCTTGGGCGAACGAAGCCATTTGGCTGGCTGCGACGTCACCATGCAAACCCTGGTCCAGGATGTGGCCAACGTACTGACATGGGAAGATCTTCAAGACGTAACGCTGGTCGGCCACAGTTTTGGCGGCCTGGTCATCAGCGGCGTGGCCGACCTGATGCCGCAGCGCCTTCGCCGCCTGGTGTACCTGGATGCCTTCATACTGGAAAGCGGAGTCAGCACCTTTGACACCCTCCCGGCCGACGTTGTGGAAAAGCTGCGCGCCGTGGCGGCGGACCAGCCGATCGCCGCCCTGCCCGCGCCGCGTCCCAAAAGTCTTGGCCTGACCGAGCCGGACGACATCGCCTTCGTCGAATCGAGGCTTACCCCCCAACCCTTGGGAACCTACGAAACCTCAGTCCAACTGAAGCACCCCATAGGCAATGGGCTGCCTTGCACCTACGTTCATTGCACGTCGCCATCCTTCGCCGCCGTCCAGGCATCGCGCGACTGGGTCAAGAGCAATTCAAATTGGCCGTGGATGGAATTGAAAACGGGGCACGACGCAATGGTGTCGGCCCCGTCTCTTGTGACCAGGTTGCTATGCAGCCTGGCCGATGGTGAATAACGCCTATTCGGCGCGGTAGTTTGGCGCTTCCTTGGTGATCTGCACGTCGTGGACGTGCGATTCGCGCACGCCCGCTGACGTGATTTCCACGAATTCCGCCTTGGTGCGCATTTCTTCGATGGAGGCGCAGCCGCAGTAACCCATGGAGGCACGGATACCGCCAACCAGTTGGTAAATGATGGCGATTACGCTGCCCTTGTAAGGGACGCGTCCTTCAATGCCTTCGGGCACCAGCTTGTCCACGTTATTGGTGGGGTCCTGAAAATAGCGGTCGGCCGAACCATCCGACATGGCGCCCAGGCTGCCCATGCCGCGATACGACTTGTACGAGCGCCCCTGGAACAATACGACTTCGCCGGGTGACTCTTCGGTGCCCGCGAACATGCCGCCCATCATGCAGGTGCTTGCACCGGCTGCCAGCGCCTTGGATACATCACCCGAATAACGGATGCCGCCATCGGCGATGAGCGGCACGCCAGTGCCCTTCAATGCCTTGGCCACGTCGGCAATAGCCGTGATTTGCGGCACCCCGACACCCGCCACAATACGTGTGGTGCAGATGGAACCAGGGCCTATGCCTACTTTGACGCAGTCTGCGCCGGCTTCAAGCAATGCCTTGGCCGCCGCGGCAGTGGCAATATTGCCGCCGATCACCTGGATTTTCGGATAGTTCTTCTTCACCCAGCGCACACGTTCAATGACGCCGGCGGAATGCCCATGGGCGGTGTCTACTACGATGACATCGACGCCGGCATTGGCGAGTTTTTCGACGCGTTCTTCGGTGCCTTCACCCACGCCCACCGCCGCGCCCACGCGCAACTGACCTTGGTGGTCCTTGGAGGCGCTGGGATGTTCCGTGTTCTTGACGATGTCTTTGACCGTTGCCAATCCGCGCAATTGGAACTTGTCGTTGACGATAAGTACGCGTTCAAGGCGGTGCTGGTGCATGAGCGACTGCGCTTCATTCAGCGTTGCGCCTTCATGCATGGTGATCAAACGGTCTTGCGGCGTCATGATGTCGCGCAACGGTACGTCCAGGCGGTCTTCGAACCGCAGATCCCGGTTGGTGACGATGCCGACCAATTTGCCGGCTTCGACCACCGGCAGGCCGGAAATGCCATGCTGACGTTGCAACGCAATGGCGTCGCGCACTTTCATGGTGGGAGTGACCGTAATGGGATCGATCACAATACCGAATTCGTGGCGCTTGACGCGGGCGACTTCGCGCGCCTGTTCGTCGGCCGTTAGATTCTTGTGGATGATGCCAATGCCGCCTTCCTGGGCCATGGCAATGGCCAGACGCGCCTCGGTCACCGTGTCCATGGCGGCGGACACCAACGGGATGTTCAGGGTGATGTCGCGTGTGAACTGGGTGGCCAGAGATGTGTCGCGAGGCAGTATTTGGGAATAGGCGGGAACCAACAACACATCGTCGAAGGTTAGCGCTTTTTTAATGAGACGCATAAAACTACTCTCCGTGCAAAGCAGGATTATACGCCACCCTTACACATTAACCCAGCCAGACACGCGCGTTGCGGAACATGCGCAGCCAAGGCGTGTAGCCGCCATGAGTCGACCCGGTGTCCCCTGTGTCGCGCTGCCCCCAGCGCGCTGGCGCCCAGGACATGGCGACATTGCGCGTGACGCGTTCCGGGTGAGGCATCATGACGGTAAAACGGCCGTCGGCGGTGGTCACGCCCGCCAAACCGGCGGGGCTGCCGTTCGGGTTGTAGGGATAGCGTTCGGTTGGTTCGCCCAAGTTGTCGATGAAGGCCAACGCGCCCTGCACCTGAGCCTGGTTGCCTTGCAAGGAAAAATCGGCATAACCTTCGCCATGCGCCACCGCAATCGGCAGGCGAGTACCCGCCATACCTTGCAGGAACAGGGACGGAGACGCCGGAATTTCCACCATGGACAGTCTTGCTTCGTATTTTTCCGACTGATTACGCGTGAAGCGCGGCCAGTGCTCGGCGCCCGGTATCATGCCCGCAAGGGCCGCCATCATCTGGCAACCGTTGCATACGCCCAAGGCGAAGGTATCGGGACGCGCGAAATAAGCCGCAAATTGCTGGGATAGCTGGTCGTTAAAGCGTATGCTGCGCGCCCACCCTTCGCCCGCCCCCAGCACATCGCCATAACTGAAGCCGCCCACGGCCACCAAGCCTTGCATATTGGCAAGATTTGCACGGCCGGACAACAAGTCGGTCATGTGCACGTCCACGGCCTCGAATCCGGACTTATCGAATGCCCAGGCCATTTCCACCTGGCTATTGCAGCCTTGCTCGCGCAGGATCGCCACGCGTGGGCGCTTGCCTGTGGCGATGTATGGCGCGGCAATGTCTTCCTGAGGATCGAATGCGACCTGAGCGGACAGGCCGGGGTCCTTCGCGTCTTGCCAAACGTTGTACTCGGCCTCGGCGCAGTCGGGGTTGTCGCGCAACGCCATAATGCGGCGGGTGACTTGGCTCCAGTGCTGGCCCAATTCAGCGCGCGCTTTCTTGTAGATGCAGTTGCCGTCACGGAATATCTGGATCTGGTCTTCTGAATTAAGGCTGCCGACCACGTGCGAGTGTGCCGACAGCCCAATGGCGCGCAATTGTTGCATGACCGCATCGCGCTCGCTCAAAGGCACCTGGATGACGGCCCCCGCCTCTTCATTGAATAAGGCCTTGAGCGTGATCTCGTCACGCTGCACCGAAACCTGTTCGCTGCGAATTTTGTAGTCGCCCCAGTCGGCCGCAACGGGGTCGATCGTTAGCATGTCCAAATTGATGGACACGCCAACATGCCCTGCGAAAGCCATCTCGGCCATGGTGGCCAACAGACCGCCGTCGGAGCGATCGTGATAGGCCAGAATCTTGCCATCGGCCGCCAACTGGCGTATGACCTTGAAAAAGGCCGACAAGGCCGTTGCGTCGGTCATGTCGGGCGCGGTCATGCCGACTTGGTTAATGGCATGAGCAAGCACGGAACCGCCCATGCGTTGCTGGCCAAAGCCAAGATCGATAAGAATGAGCGCCGTGTCGCCGGCATCGGTGCGCAGCTGAGGTGTAAGTGTGGCGCGCACGTCGGCCACGGGGGCAAACGCCGTCACTATCAATGAAACCGGGGCGACCACCTGCCGTGGTTCGCCCGCATGGGTCCATGCCGTGCGCATGGACAGCGAGTCCTTGCCGACGGGGATGGACAAGCCCAATTGCTGACACCAGTCGCTGACCGCCGAGACTGTGTCATAAAGCGCGGCATCTTGTCCATCGACGCCGCAGGCCGCCATCCAGTTGGCGGAGAGCTTGATATCTTTCAGGGATTGGACGTCGCTGGCGACCAGGTTGGTCAAGGCTTCCGCTATCGCCATGCGGCCCGAGGCAGCGGCATCGATGGCGGCAATAGGCGTGCGTTCGCCCATTGCCATGGCTTCACCGCGCACGCCCTCGTAGTCGGCCAGCGTCACCGCGCAATCGGCCACCGGAATTTGCCATGGGCCCACCATTTGGTCGCGGCTGCTAAGTCCGCCGACCGTACGGTCGCCAATCGTGATCAGGAAATTCTTACTGGCTACCGTTGGGTGGCGCAAGACACGAGCAATGGCTTCTTCCAGAGCAATAATCGTCAAGTCAAGTTCGGCGCCCACGCCGGCTACTCGTTGCACATCGCGCGTCATGCGTGGCGGTTTGCCCAGGATAACGTCGATGGGGACATCGACCGGCCTTATGTCCGTTGGCGGCAGCGGCGCGACAACGCCGGAAATGCCTTCGATGCCTTCACCGTAAGTGACGCGCAGCTGGCGGTCTTGCGTAGCGACCCCCACGACAGCGAACGGACAGCGCTCTCGTTCGGCAATAAGCCGGAAGCGATCCAGGTCCCGCGGCAAAACCGCAAGAACATAGCGTTCCTGGGATTCGTTGCTCCAGATTTCCGCCGGCGACAAGCCGGACTCTTCCAGGTGCACCTGCTTGAGTTCGAAAATGGCGCCACGACCCGCGTCGTTCACCAATTCCGGGAAGGCGTTCGACAACCCGCCCGCTCCCACGTCGTGAATTGCCACGATAGGATTATTGTCGCCCTGCTGCCAGCACCGATCGATCACTTCCTGCGCGCGGCGTTCGATTTCAGGATTGGCCCGTTGGACCGAATTGAAGTCCAGCTCGGCGCTGTTGGCGCCTGCGCTCATGCTGGAGGCGGCACCCCCGCCCATGCCGATGCGCATGCCGGGTCCGCCCAGTTGAATAAGCAAGGCTCCCGGGGGAATGGGATCTTTGTGCGTCAGCCGGGCATCGATGCTGCCCAGACCGCCCGCGATCATGATGGGCTTGTGGTACCCCCAGCGCGTATCGCCAATTGTCTGTTCGTATCTACGGAAATAGCCCAACAGGTTCGGACGCCCGAACTCATTATTGAAGGCAGCACCGCCAATGGGACCATCGATCATGATGTCCAGCGGGCTGGCGATGCGCTCGGGCGATCCGTGGCTGTCGCTCTCCCAGGGTTCCGGATCATTCTTGAAACGAAGATTGGACACCGTGAAACCCGTTAAGCCGGCCTTGGGCTTGGAACCCCGGCCTGTAGCGCCTTCATCGCGAATTTCACCGCCCGCGCCTGTGGCCGCCCCCTGGAAAGGGGCGATGGCCGTGGGGTGGTTATGGGTCTCCACCTTCATGAGGGTATGCACGACGGCCTGATGCGCCGCATAGCTTGCGCTGGATTCCGCCATGCCGGCGTGAAATAGCGTGGCGGGCCCGCCGTTCATGATTGCCGCGTTGTCGGAATACGCGACGACGGTGCCTTCGGGTTGCGCGGCATGCGTGGCCCGTATCATGCCGAACAGGGTGTTGGCCTGCCGGGATCCGTCGATCACCCATTCAGCATTGAAAATCTTGTGGCGGCAATGCTCGCTATTGGCTTGCGCGAACATCATCAATTCCACGTCGGTGGGATTACGCCCCAGGCGCTTGAAGGATTCGTCCAGGTAAGCGACTTCGTCGTCCGACAAGGCCAGCCCCAAGTCGCGGTTGGCGGCTTCCAGCGCGACGACGCCCTGCCCCAGGACATCGACTGTTTCCAATGGTTTGCCCGGTAGCGAGGCAAACAATGCCTGCCCGTCGAACGAGGCGTCGACCACACTTTCGGTCATCCGATCGTGCAGGCATTGCGCGAGCGTTTCTAATTGGGCCGCGTCCATGGATTTGGCGCCGAGCAACCCGCGTGCGGGGGTGATGGTGTAGTGAATTCCGCGTTCGATCCGGCGCACGGCAAGCAGGCCGCAATTGTGTGCGATATCGGTTGCCTTGCTCGCCCATGGCGAGACGGTCCCAAAACGCGGCACGACCCGCAACACTATGGAATTCCGAGCTTCGCGGCAACCTTGCTCCGCTGCTGCGGCGCGTCCGTAGTCGAGCAACTGAGCCAGCTTGTCCTGGTCTTGCGGCGCCAGGCCGGCATCGAGCCACACGAAGTGTTCATAGCGGCCGCTGATATCGGCAATAGGCAGGTCGAGCTCGGCAAACTGCTTTAGCAAGCGTTCACGCCGAAAAGATGACAACACCAGGGAACCAGGGAAATGCTGAATGGAATTCACGATACGAGGCAGGCAAAAGTAGGAAAACAGACCATTTTAGCCGTTTGCGCCGCCATCGGTTCTACGCGGGATAACTGACTTCCAGAATGTCCAGTTCGTCTATCCCGGCGGGCGTGCGCAACGTGACGGTATCGCCTTCGCGCGCCTTGATCAATGCACGGGCCACCGGCGAGATCCAACTGATCTTGCCCTGCAGCGGCTCGGCTTCATCCACGCCCACGATGGTTACCTTGAATTCTTCGCCCTTTTTGTCGGAATAAACGACAGTGGCGCCGAAGAATACTCGGTCCTTATTGGGTTGGGACGAGGGATCGACCACTTCGGCGATTTCCAGACGCTTGGTCAGGAAGCGCATGCGTCTGTCGATTTCGCGCAGACGCTTTTTTCCGTAAAGGTAGTCACCGTTCTCGGAGCGGTCGCCGTTCGATGCCGCCCAAGACACAATCTGGACAACCGACGGACGTTCCTGCGTCATCAAGTGCGCGAGCTCTTCTCGCAGCGCCTGATAGCCCTGAGTCGTGATGTAATTCTTCGTGCCCGCAGGCAGCTTTACCGCTTCTGGCCCGAGTTCGTCGTCATCATCGTCGCCATCGGACTCTTTTACGAATGCTTTGTTCATCTGTTTAATGCTCCGGGGCTGCACGCTGGTTGCAGGCGCGCCGCCAGGCTATACCCAGTCGTGCCAGACCGGGGTAAGACCCGACGGCAATGAAGGAAGTTCGCCTAGATCCAGGCGGCTTTCCGTGGGGCTATGAAAGTCCGACCCGCAGGACGCCAGGAAACCGTAATACTGGGCAATACGCGCATATTCGGCGTACTGGTCGGGCGTATGGCTGCCGGTGACGACTTCGATGCCGGCCCCGCCCAGTTCTTTGAAGCGCTTGAAAAAGGCGTCGAACTGCAAAGGGGTATAGCTGTAGCGGCCAGGATGGGCAACGATGGCGCGCCCACCCGCCGCCATAATCCATGAAACAGCATCTTCGAGCGTGGACCAATGGACTGGAACATTCGCCGGCTTATGCTCGCCCAGGTATTTGTCGAATACTGCCTGCATCGATTTGCAGTGGCCGCGGTCGACCAGAAACCGTGCAAAGTGGGTGCGGCTGACCAGCGACGGATTGGCCGCGAATTCCAGTGCACCCTCGTAACTGCCCGGAATGCCAAGATTGGTAAGCCGATCGGCCATTTCCCGGGCGCGCACGCCCCGCCCCTCACAAATCCCCGCCACCCCCTTCACCAGGACAGGATGTTCCTCGTCGACACCCAAGCCCAATATATGCACGGTCTGATTCGCCCAGGTGACCGATATTTCCACCCCCGACACAAACTGAATGCCGGCGGCGCGGGCCGCAGCCCGCGCTTCAGCCAGGCCAGACAGCTCGTCGTGGTCGGTCAGAGCCCATAGCTGAACGCCATTGGCGTGCGCACGCGCAGCCACCTGGGCCGGAGCCAGAACGCCATCGGATATTGTCGAGTGACAATGCAAATCAACTTTAATACGCGGACTCCTTGGATTCGGTAAGCACTATATTATTAAGCGAGCAGGAATTTTATTAAGCGAGCAGGAATTCGACAACCGGATCAATTTGATCCACGCTGCGAAAAGTGGGTGCATGGCCTACGCCCGGCACTTCATGCAAACGCGCCCGCTGGTTCCGGGCGAGCATTTCGCGAGCCACATTGGCGGTTAGAAGGTCCGATTCCTCGCCTCGCACGATCAGGATCGGCGCCGCAATGCTTTCGTAAGCGGACCACAAAAGTGTTTCCGACACCTTGATTGCGGCTTCCGACTGTTCAACGAAGGGGTCGGCAATACGCAAATCATAGTGCTTGATCCAATGATCGCCTTCCCGCACAACGACGTGGCGGGTCAATTCTTCCCACCCTTCCTGGTCATGCGGGCCGAAACTGCCCGAGACGGACCGCACATATGACACGGCGTCGTCGAAGGTCTTGAACTGCATAGGCTTGCCGACATATTCGGAAATTCGGGAAAGCGCCGAAAACTCCATGCGCGGGCCGATATCGTTCAGAACGAGCTTGTTGACCTTCAGTGTCTTACCGGGAGGCAGGCCGCGCGTGCCGCGATCCGGACGCATCATGGCGGACATGGCAAGCGCCCCCAGCATGCCCATGCCGATCAGCCCGCCCATGGATGTACCCACCCAATCCAGTCTTGCCGGGTTGAGCCGGGCAATGAGCGTGATCATGTCGCTGACGTATTGCGGCACGACATAGCCTGCCGAATTGATCAGCCAGTCGGACTTGCCGCGACCGACGACATCGGGACATACCACACGGTAATCGCGCGAAAGCCGCTTGGCAAGTTCGTCGAAATCGCGCCCGGTACGGGTCAGCCCATGGACACAAAGTAATACCCGATCATTGCTGGGGTCGCCCCAGTCCCAGAACGCCATGCGGTGCGTGCCCGCCGGACTGGCGCACATGACATAGTCCAATCTTGGTTCCAGGGTTGGATCGGGTGCTTGCGTTGTGGTCATGAAGGGCTCGCTACAGAAGGACTTTTGATTGTAGCGTAGCGCGCCTGGTGTGATCTTAAATATGCAAGGCGTGCCCCAATGCCTTGAGTGCCGCTTCCTGCACTGCCTCACCCAACGAGGGATGCGCATGTATGGTACCCGCCACGTCTTCAAGGCAAGCTTGCATTTCCAGGGACTGCGAGAATGCAGCGCTTAGTTCCGACACCCCCTTGCCCACCGCCTGCCATCCCACGATGAGATGATTGTCGCGCCGTGCAACCACACGCACAAAGCCGTCAGTGGATTCCAGCGTCATGGCCCTGCCGTTGGCAGCAAAGGGAAAGTTGGCCGTGATGCTGTCCAACCCGGCCCGTGCGGCCTCGTCGGGCGACAACCCGGCCACCACGATCTCGGGATCGGTGAAGCACACGGCCGGGATGGATGCCGGCGAAAAACGGCGTTGCCTGCCGGCTATGATTTCGGCCACCATTTCGCCCTGCGCCATGGCGCGATGCGCAAGCATGGGTTCGCCGGTCAGGTCGCCAATTGCCCAGACATTACGCATGGACGTGCGGCATTGATCGTCGACACGCACCGCCGCCCCGTCCATGCTGAGCATAAGCGTGTCGATGCCACTGTCCGAGCTGCGCGGGCGGCGCCCTACGGCAACCAAGACCTGGTCGACGTCCAGCGCGGTTTCCTGCCCTTGCGCGTCCTGCAGCCGCAAGGAGGTGCCGCTGGCGGAGGTGCCGCCGGCGGATGTGCCGAGCACTCTCGACTGTAGATGCAGGGTAATACCCAGTTTCTTGACCGAAGCCAGAACAGGTTTGACCAATTCAGCGTCGTACGCGGGCAGGATGCGGTCCTGCGCCTCGATAAGGCTGACTTGCACCCCGAGCTGGCGATAGGCCATACCGAGTTCCAAGCCGATATAGCCTGCCCCCACAACAGCCAGATGGCGTGGCAGAGCTTCAGGCGACAAGGCCTGGGTAGACGAAATGACCGGGCCACCGAAAGGCATGAAAGGTAGTTCGACCGCCACTGATCCCGTGGCGAGCAGCAAGTGCTGGCACCCAATGCGCATGGGCTGTTCGGCGCCGCCACCTTCCGGTATGACGTCTACGGTCTTGCCATCGACGATGCGGGCCCAACCCCTGATGACGTTGACGCCGTTTTTCTTCAGCAGTCCCGCCACGCCCCCCGTAAGGCGCTTGACGATGGTGTCTTTCCACGCAACCATTTTGCCGATGTCTATGCTGGGCGACTGTGCCTGTATGCCAAGGGCGGACGAGCCGTCGTAGGCCGCGAGCGCATGGAATTCATGGGCGGCATGGATCAAGGCTTTGGAGGGAATGCAGCCAATGTTCAGGCAGGTGCCGCCAACGTTTTCTCCTTCGATCAGTGTGGTGGGTATGCCCAATTGGCCGGCGCGAATGGCAGCTACGTAGCCGCCAGGACCGCCGCCGATGATGAGTAATGTGGTTGAT
This sequence comes from uncultured Candidimonas sp., assembly GCA_964581155.1. Classification (GTDB taxonomy): domain Bacteria; phylum Pseudomonadota; class Gammaproteobacteria; order Burkholderiales; family Burkholderiaceae_B; genus Pollutimonas. The sequence continues at coordinate 13,920 of CAZONP010000003.1, forward strand.
TGCATACCGGCCTTTACTCCATGAACAACATGGCAGGGCATTCAAGCAGGCCACGGATACATTGTATAAACTCGGCGGCATGCATGCCGTCGACCACGCGATGGTCGAACGACGATGACAGATTCATCATCTTGCGCGCCACCACCGTCTGCCCCACGATCATTGGACGCTCGACGATGCGGTTGACCCCCACAATGGCCACTTCAGGATGGTTGATGACCGGGGTGGAAACAATGCCGCCCAAGGCACCCAGGCTGGTCAATGTAATGGTGGAGCCCGTAAGTTCGTCGCGCGCCGCGCTTGCGTTGCGCGCTGCCGCGGCCAACCGGCGAATCTCGGCGGCGCATGACCACAAGTCGTGAGATTCGGCATGGCGTAGCACCGGCACCATTAACCCTGAATCGGTTTGAGCCGCAACCCCCAGGTGAACGGCCTGGTAACGGGTGACCACACCACTGTCGTCGTCGTAACGCGCGTTGATCTGCGGAAATTCACGCACGGCAAGCACGATGGCGCGCGCCAACAATGGCAGTATGGTCAGCTTGCCCCGTTCAGCGCCCCACTTGGCATTGAGCCGTTGCCGCAATGCTTCGAGTTCGGTCACATCGACTTCCTCGACATAGGTGAAATGCGGAATACGACGCTTGGCTTCCTGCATTTTCTGGGCAATCTTGCGGCGCAGGCCAATGACGGGAAATTCTTCCTGGCCATCTTGCGCGGCATACGCCGCCGGCCGGGCGCCCCCGGCCTGCGGCGTTGTTGCGCCAGCCACATAAGCGTCAAGGTCGGTATGGCTGATGCGCCCCGCCGGCCCCGAACCTGCGACAAACTGGAGATCGACGCCCATGTCCCAGGCGCGCCTGCGCACCGCTGGTGACGCCAGCGGCTTCTCGCCCGATGGACGAGCCGCCGGCCGCGTTTGGCTCTGGGGCCGCTCTTGCTTGGTGACGGTATCTGCGGACGTGGGCCCAACAGCGGGCGCGGCAGCGGTAGCCGAGGCGGCCGGCGCGGCGGCCGACTGAACCGCCATCCCATCCTGCGCTCCGCCGGCTACGGGCGATGGCGCCGCACTGGCTGAGGCCACAGCTGCACGCGGCGGGGTTGCCGGTGCATTTCCCTGGCCTTCGACTTCCAGGCGTATGAGTTCGGAACCCACCGCCATGACTTCACCGACCTTGCCGCCAAGCGACACGACCTTGCCGTGCACAGGCGACGGCACTTGTACGGTTGCCTTGTCGGTCATGACATCGGCAAGCAGTTGATCCTCGGTGACAGTGTCGCCCGGTTGCACATGCCACTCAACCAGCTCGACTTCGGCGATGCCTTCCCCGATATCAGGCATTTTGATCGTGTGTATACCCATGATCATGCCTCCTGCATTGCTTTGCGCAACGCTTCGGCGACACGCTTCGGGCCGGGGAAATAGGCCCATTCATGAGCATGCGGATATGGCGTGTCCCACCCTGCGACGCGTTCAATCGGCGCTTCCAGGTGGTAAAAGCAGTGCTCCTGGATGAGAGAGGTGATTTCGGCGCCAAAACCGCTGGTGAGCGTGGCTTCGTGCAACACCACGCAGCGGCCTGTCTTCTTGACCGAGTTCACGATGGTGTCAAGGTCCAGCGGCCAAAGACTGCGCAAGTCGATGATTTCGGCGTCGATTCCGGCTTCCCGGGCGGCCACTTCGGCAACGAACACCATCGTGCCATAGGTGATGACGGTTAGGTCCGCGCCCGGGCGGAACACTGATGCGGATTCGAGCGGCACCGTGTAATGCCCAATGGGCACGTCTCCTAAAGGATGCTTGGACCATGGCACCACGGGTTGATCGTGATGCCCGTCGAACGGCCCGTTATACAGCCGCTTGGGTTCAAGGAATATGACCGGATCATCGCATTCGATGGAAGCGATCAGCAGGCCCTTGGCGTCGTACGGGTTCGACGGCATGACCGTGCGCAAGCCGCTGACGTGCGTAAACATGGCTTCCGGACTTTGGCTATGGGTTTGCCCGCCGTAAATGCCGCCGCCGGAAGGCATGCGTATGGTCAGGGGAGCGATGAATTCACCCCCCGACCGATAGCGCAGCCGAGCGGCTTCGGAGACGATTTGATCGGTGGCGGGGTAAAAGTAGTCGGCGAATTGGATCTCGACCACCGGACGCAATCCGTAAGCGCCCATGCCCACGGCGGCGCCCACGATGCCGCCTTCAGAAATAGGTGCATCGAATACGCGATGGCGGCCATACTTGGCCTGCAGGCCTTCCGTGCAGCGGAATACGCCGCCGAAATAGCCGACGTCCTGGCCGAAGACGACGACGTTGTCGTCGCGTTCCAGCATGATGTCCATGGCTGAGCGCAACGCCTGGATCATGGTCATGGGCCGCGTTTTCTGTTTCAGGGAAGTATCGTCCATGCCTACACCCCCATTTGTTGGCGTTGATGGCGCAGGTGCCAGGGCATGTCTTTGTAGACGTCCTCGAACATGGTGGCTACGCTGGAGGTCTGGCCGGTTGCCAGCGTGCCATGGCTTTCCGCCTGCTTTTGCGCCGCTATGACTTCGGCTTCCAGTGCCTTCTGCGTACGATTTTGCTCGTCTTCCGACCAGGCGCCTATACCGATAAGATGCTGTTTCAGGCGATTTATGGGGTCGCCCAGCGGAAACCGGGCCCAATCGTCGGCGGGACGGTATTTGGACGGATCGTCGGATGTGGAATGCGGCCCGGCGCGGTAGGTAACCCATTCAATGAGCGTGGGACCAAGATTGCTGCGCGCCCGTTCCACTGCCCATTGCGACGCGGCATACACGGCCAGGAAATCATTTCCATCGACCCGCAGCGACGCAATGCCGCTACCCACGCCGCGCGCCGCGAACGTGGTGCTTTCGCCGCCAGCCAATGTCTGAAAGCTGGAGATTGCCCACTGGTTGTTGATGACATTCAGAATGACGGGCGCCTGATAGACATGCGCGAATGTGAGTGCTGTTTGAAAGTCTGCCGCCGCAGTGGCGCCGTCGCCGATCCAGGCGGACGCGATTTTCGTGTCGCCCTTGATGGCCGACGCCATTGCCCAGCCCACCGCCTGCACGAATTGCGTAGCCAGATTGCCTGAAATGGAAAAGAAGCCGGAGTCGCGCACCGAGTACATGACGGGCAACTGGCGGCCCTTGAGGTGGTCCTGGTCATTGGAAAACAGCTGACACATCATGTCGAACAGCGGGTAGTCCTGTGCAATAAGCAGGTTTTGCTGGCGATACGACGGAAAGCACATGTCTCCTTTGGCAAGCGTCATGACTTGCGCCGTGCCTATGGCCTCTTCGCCCAGGCTTTGCATATAAAAGGACATCTTTTTCTGGCGCTGGGCAATGAGCATGCGCGCGTCATAGATGCGCGTCTTGATCATGGACTGCAAACCCTTGCGCAGTATTTGCGGATCCAGGTCGGGCGCCCAGGGGCCTGTTGCGTTGCCCTGGTCGTCGAGCACACGCACGAGCGTATACGCCATGTCGGTCGTGTCGATGGCGGAAGTGTCTATAGGGGGTTTGCGCACCGCGCCGGCATCGGCCAGGCGCAAGTAGGAAAAATCAGTGGCGTGGCCGGGGCGCCCGGAAGGTTCGGGCACGTGTAGCCGTAGTGGATTGTTTTGTCTCATATTCGCTTGAAAATGTCTTGTGGAATTTTCGAAATACTGCATTCTTGTGTGCCGTCTTGTGAACGGTATGTGAATCATCGCTTAAAGGCCGGCAATCCGCAATACGGGCAATTACCGCCCCTGCCAGTAGCGGCGGGCGGTTTCACGCACGCCCCGAGCCAGCAAGCCGTCTTCACGCGACTGAAAGTTGACCGCACCATCGCGATCAGTGCGCCAAAACGTCGTGCCGGCGGATTCCCAGCGCGATTGCACCACTGGGCTCGGGTGCCCGTAGCGGTTCCAGATCCCCGCCTGGGCGACGACATGGTGGGCCTGCACAACACCCACAAACCCCGCGCTGGACGACGACTTTGACCCATGATGCGCGGCCACTACAACGTCGATCGGGCCCAGACCACGCTCCAGAAGCGACGCTTCCTGGCGCGTCCCGATATCGCCCGGAAGCAAAATGGAATGATGCTTGCCGCGTATGCGAAGCACACATGCGCCGGCATTGCGCTGGCTGGTCGGTTTGACGCTCGTGCGCGGCGACGTAGTTGCTCTCAACGGCCATAAGAATTCGAATGCAACGCCATCTATTTGCCATGCGGCCCCATATTCGCAGCGTGTCATGGCGGGGGGCAAGGCAGGCAGTTGGCCGGGCGCGCCAAGCATGGCCGATTCCCGGGCAAGGTAAGCCTTCAGGTCGAACGAGCTGTATGCCTGATGGACCGGCAGCGACCCAAGCAGGCTGCGCGCGCCCCCCGCATGATCAATATCCGCATGGGAAACCACCAGCACGTCCAGCTTCCTGACTCCAAGAGAACGCAGAAAGGGCCATATGACCCGCGCGGCGCTATCGGAGTCGATGCCACTGCGCAGGCCCGTATCGAAAAGGAGCGTATGGCCGGCTGTTTGCACCACGACCGCACTGGCCTGACCGACATCCAGCACATGCAGATCCCAAGCTCCCGACGGCGGGCGAACCGGCATCCAGCCCAGGGCCGGCAGCATAAGCAACCACGCCATCCGACGCATGGGCAGACCATAAGGCAAAGTGGCCACGGCAACTCCCGCAATGGCAAGCGCAGTCAGTCCCAGCGGCGCCGCTGCGACATTCAGGCTGGCCACGCGCATGCCCGCCAACCATACCGTTGGCACCATGGTTGCATTGAGAGCGGCATGACCGGCCCACGCGAAGCCCGCCGCCGCCATTTCAAGGCCGGGCACCAGCGAGCAGCCGGCCACGAGCAAAGATAATGGCGTCACCACCAGGCTGATGACCGGAATGGCGTACGCATTGACGAGTGGCGAAGCAATAGAAACTTCGTGAAACACCAAAGCCAATAAGGGCATAAGGCCCACCGTAATCGCCAATTGCAGCCCTGCCGCCACTTTTAGCGCAGTCAGCCACCGCCGCTGTTCCTGCGCAGCGCCGCCCATAGCCATGCCACCCCACCCGGAACTTGCCATCAACACATACACGGCGCCAAACGATAGCCAAAAACCGCTGGCGAAAAGCGCCCATGGATCCAGCAAGACGACAGCAAACGCCACCAATGGCAACAAGCGCGACGCATCCAGCGGCAGGCGCACGGCATAGGCGAGTGCCACGATAGCCAGCATCAGGAACGTGCGACGCGCCGGAACGCCCCACCCTGCCAGCAGGCAGTAAAGCCACGCGACCAGTAACGCGGCAAATGTGGCGGCAATCTGGGCCGGCAGGCGTTCCGCCAGCGCTCTGCCAAACATCGAACCACGCCGCCAACCCCATAATGTCAGTGCGCCGGCGATTGCCGCGATCATTGTGATGTGGGATCCACTGATAGATACCAGGTGCGTGAGCCCTGTGCGGTTGAAGACGGCCCAGTCGCCGGCATCGACACTGGCTTGGTCTCCGATGGCCAATGCCAGCAGCACGGCGCCATACCTTTTGTGTTCCACGTAGGGCAGCATGGCGGTCCGAACATAATGCCGGGCCCGTTGCGCAACCACGGAAAGACTGGCCCACGGCTCGTCGCGCAGGTATCGCGGCGTGCCCCGCACACTGCCGCTGGCCCGCACCCCATGGGCGAAGGCATAGCCCTCATAGTCGAAGGCGTGGGGATTCCGGGCGCCGTGGGGCTTCTTCAAGGTAAGCGCCATGCGCCATACCTGACCCGGCACCAGTACGGGAAACGCATACGGCTCGGCTGGCGTGCGCCCCGCGCTGCCATACGGACCCGCCCAGTTCGGCGCGGCCCACGACACCTGGATACGCGATGGCACCCCGGCGGGAATCGAAGAAATCACATCTGCCACGAACTGGCGGCTATCGGCGCCCAGGCGAGGCAGTTCGGCGATGCGCAACACGACGCGGGACACCTTATTTTCATTGCCAGGGTCGAGCGCGTCGGCCAGGCGATGTTCGGCACGCGCCAGGGTGAGCGCCAGGCCCGCCGCCAAGGCCCATACCGGCAGCAGCACGCGCCAGCGATAACGCCCGGCAAAGGCAAACACTGCGGCAGACGCGAAAAGCAGCCCAAGGCTGGTCCCGATCCAGACAGTCCTGCCAGGAAGCATCGCAAACGTGTGCACCACACCTGTTGCAACGACGAAAGCAAGCAAGCTGATCCGCCCCGTCACGCCAATATGCTCCCAAAATGCCCAGCGTAACGGCGCTCCATCCTGAAAAACCCTGGGGGTGATGCGAAGCTATCCCTTCGGGAAATACAGATTCGTGTTAAAACTACTGTATATCTGTACAGTTAATTTAACGCGAGGAAATCATGTCTGACGATCGTTCTTCGCCAGAGCACATCCATGGGGCGCTCTGGCGCGCTTCTCAATTTTCCCGCTCACCGGGTCGCTGTGCCGATACCGGATATGCGCCGCTTTCCGCTGAATTGCCTGGTGGCGGATGGCCGCTGGGCAATTTGGTTGAATTGCTCGTGCAGCAACCCGGCATGGGCGAACTGCAATTGCTTCGCCCCGTGCTTAAACGGCTTAGCGGCCGGTCAGTCATGCTCGTGCAACCCCCGCATATGCCGCAAACAGCCGCGTGGGCAAATTGGGGCTGTGCGCCCTCATGCTTGTTGTGGGCGCATGCCCAGCGATCGGCTGACGCACTATGGACGGCCGACCAGGTCTTGCGCAGCGGCACATTTGGCGCGGTACTGCTTTGGCAGGATCGTATACGCAGCCAGGCTCTGCGCCGGCTCCAGTTGGCCGCCCAGGAAGGCGACACGCTTTTTATCGTAGTGCGCCCGCTGGCTGCGGCGGAACAGTCATCGCCTTCGCCGTTGCGCCTTGCGCTGCAGCCCACCCCGCAAGGGCTCAATATTTCGATTCTGAAGCGGCGCGGGCCCAGCCACGCGGGACCGCTTGCCCTGCAACTCTACCCCAACATTCGATTTCCCGAGTTTGATCATGCGATTATGGATAGGCGTGCACTTGTCGCACGCAAGCCTGGACACACACTGCCCGAATTGGCGCACTGAACCCGTTGTTGTGTTGGAGCGCGACCAAGTCAAAGCCGTTTCCCCGATCGCTTCCACCGCAGGGGTGCGTCCGGGGATGCGCCACGGTGGCGTAAGCGCGCTGTGCCCCAATGCCAAGTTGCTTCAATACGATTCCCACACTGAGGCGCGCGCCATCAATGAGGTGTCATTGGCGCTTTTGCAATACACGCCAGAGCTCGCCTTGTCCGAAGACAACACCCTTTTACTGGATGTCTCGGCCAGCTTGAGCCTTTTTGGTGGGGTGCGCAGGCTATATCGCCGTGTGCAGTCCAGCCTGGAAAGCCTGGGTTTCACCGCACGAATCGCAATCGCGCCTACCGCCGGCGGCGCCTGGCTGCTTTCGGCCCGACAAACCCAATGGCGGCGCGTGCTGCGGCTAAAGACGCTCGCGAAGCGATTGGACGCACTGCCTTGCGCGTATCTGCCGGCAGCGCGTCCTTATCGCGACTGGCTCGATGGCATCGGCTGCACCGCACTCGGATCCCTGCGCGCACTCCCGCGTGCCGGCCTCCAGCGTCGCACGAATAAATCGCTACTCCAGGCCCTGGATGCGGCATACGGCCAGGCACCGGAGCTGTTCAATTGGGTGGCGGCGCCACCCGAATTCACCGGACGCATTGAGCTCATGGAGCGCATCGAACATGCCGAAGCGGTCATCTTTGTCGCCCGGCGTCTTATCGAGCAGCTTTGCGGCTGGCTGGCAGCCCGGCAACGCGCCGTCACCCGTATTGTGTTCGAGCTGGGGCACGAGCGCGGCCGCCATGCCCGGCCTCCCACCGAACTGGAGCTTGCCCTTGGCGCGCCCACCTGGGAATCCGAGCATCTGCTACGGCTTCTCGTCGAGCGTCTACACAATCTGGAATTGCCGGCGCCGGTCATTATGGTCGATCTGCACGCAGCCGATACAGAAACCATGGCGCCGGCGCCTAAAGACCTATTTCCCGACCCGGGGGGCAGCCCGGCAGACCGGCAACGACTGATTGAAGTGCTGATCGCGCGCCTGGGGCGTGAAAACGTCTTGCATCCCAGCTCCCTTGCCGATCATCGCCCGGAAATTGCCAATCGCTGGGTACCCCTGGACGAAAAACCAGGATCAGCCAAATGCGTTGAAGGCGCTGAACGGCCATTTTGGCTGCTTGCGCAGCCCGTAGCCCTGCCCGTCAAGCACCACCGGCCATTTTACGGTTCTGCGCTGCACGTCATCCAGGGCCCCGAACGCATTGAAGACGGCTGGTGGGCGGGGCTGACTGTGCGTGACTATTATGTCGCCCAAGCTGAAAACGGAACCCGCTACTGGCTTTATCAAGAGCGCGGCGGCGAGGCCGGCTGGTTCTTGCACGGCCTATTTGCGTAACCTGGCTTATGTATACCCCTTCGATCCTGCCACCGTATGGCGAACTGCATTGCCTGACGAACTACACGTTTTTGCGTGGTGCGTCGCATCCGGAGGAAATGGTCGCGCGCGCTGCGCAACTGGGCTATGGCGCGATTGCGATCACGGATGAATGTTCGGTGGCTGGCGTGGTACGCGCCCATGTCGAGGCAAAAAAGCAAAAGCTGCCGCTCTTGATTGGATCAAGCTTTACGCTGCGCAACCCCACCGGCGACTCCGCCGTATCGCTGGTCGTGCTCGCGCAAACCCGCCGCGGCTACGGCAATTTGTGTGAATTCATCACGCTTGGCCGGCGCCGAGCTAAAAAAGGCGAGTATCGCCTTTCACCCACTGATATCCATAGCCCCAGTGACCCGGAACTTGTCCATTTGCGGGGCTTACCCGAATGCGTCGTCTTACTTGTTCCCGAGTATGGAGCGCCCATCGACCGCCTGCTTGCTCAAGCGGAATGGGTTGCAACCACGTTCCCCGGCCGCTGCTGGATCTCGCTCACGCTTTTGCGTCGTGCACAGGACGATCGCCATAAGGCGGCCGTACTGGCTGCCGCTAAACACGCGGACATCCGCGTTGTAGCCACAGGCCAAGTGGAAATGCATGTCCGGTCGCGAAAGCCAATGCACGATACGCTAACCGCCGTGCGCCTGGGTAAATCGGTGCCGGAGTGCGGGTTCGAACGCGCGCCCAACGGCGAACACCACCTGCGGGCCCGGCTGAGCCTGGCAAATCTTTACCCGCGTGAAGCGCTGGAAGAGACGATAGAAGTTGCAAGCCAATGCCCGTTCAACCTGGATGAACTGAAATACGAATACCCGGACGAAATCTGCCCGGAAGGAATCACGCCAACGACTTATCTGCGCCAGGAAACCTACATAGGCGCCCATCGGCGATTTCCCCAAGGGATTCCGCTTAATGTGCAGGAGCAGATAGAGCACGAACTGGAACTTATCGCTGAACTGAAATACGAACCCTATTTTTTGACGGTCTACGATATCGTCAAATTCGCCCGGGGCCGCCAAATACTGTGTCAGGGTCGCGGCTCGGCGGCAAACAGCGCGGTGTGCTATTGCCTGGGCATTACCGAAGTGGATCCGGCGCGGGGCAATAACCTCTTCGAACGTTTCATCAGCAAAGAGCGCAACGAGCCGCCCGATATCGACGTGGACTTCGAGCACCAACGGCGCGAAGAGGTTATCCAATATATCTACGACAAGTATGGGCGGGATCGCGCCGCCCTTACGGCGGTGGTCACCACCTATCGGGTTAAAAGCACGGTGCGCGATACGGGCAAGGCGCTGGGCATCGACCCGATGATCGTTGACGCCGTGGCCAAGTCTTATCATTACTGGGATGGCCGCAGTAATTTGGTCGCGCGCATGGGCGAATGTGGGCTGGATCCTGATTCCGCCACGGCCAAGCAATGGGTCAGCTTGGCGGAACGTCTTATGGGCTTTCCGCGGCACATGTCGCAGCATCCTGGCGGCTTCGTCATATCACGCGGACCGCTGTGTCGCCTGGTCCCGATCGAGAACGCCGCCATGGCGGATCGAAGCGTGGTGCAGTGGGATAAAGACGATATAGACGCGGTGGGTCTGCTGAAGATCGACATCCTGGCCCTAGGCATGCTCAGCGTCATCCGACGCGCCCTGGAAGGCGTATCGCAGCTACGGGGCGAATCGTTCGAGCTGCAAGACATTCCGCCTGAAGATAGCGAAACCTACGACATGATTTGCGAGGCCGACACCATTGGCACATTCCAGATCGAATCGCGTGCGCAGATGACCATGCTGCCCCGCATGCGGCCACGGAAGTTTTACGACCTGGTGATCGAGGTCGCCATCGTGCGGCCAGGCCCCATCCAGGGCGGCATGGTGCACCCTTATTTACGGCGTCGGCAAGGCTTGGAAAAGGTCACGTATCCCAGTAAAGAGGTCCGCAAAGCGTTGGAGCGCACGCTAGGCATACCGATTTTCCAGGAACAGGTAATGCAGATTGCCATGCTTGCCGCTGGGTTTACCGCCGGTGAAGCAGACGAACTGCGCCGGTCGATGGCGGCATGGCGGCGCAAAGGCGGCTTGGGCAAGTTTTATGACAAGATCATCGATGGCATGACGAGCCGCGGCTATGAGCGCGAATTTGCGGAACAAATCTTCAAACAGATTCAGGGATTTGGTGAGTATGGCTTTCCTGAAAGCCATGCGGCAAGCTTTGCCCTGCTGGCCTATGCAAGCTGTTGGCTCAAGCGCCACGAGCCCGAAGCCTTCCTGATCGCCCTATTGAATAGCCAACCCATGGGTTTTTATTCCCCCTCTGTACTCGTGCAGGATGCCCGGCGCCACGGGGTGACGATTCTTGCAGCCGACGCGACGATTAGCCATTGGGAGGCGCAATTTGAATCCACGGGTGCTGCCCGGCCAGCGGTACGTTTGGGCCTGAACCAGTTAAGCGGCATGCGTCAGGAAAGCGCATGGCGGATCGAAGAAGCACGCGCCATACGGCCATTTGACTCCGTTGCCGATATGGCCAGACGTGCCAACCTGGACCGGCATGATTTAAATTGCCTGGCCGCAGGCAATGCTTTGCGCGCGCTTGCAGGTCATCGTCGGGCCGCACTGTGGGAGTCGGTTGTGAGTACACCCGAGCGCGGGCTGCTCAGGCAAGCGCATATCCATGAAGAAATCGCGCCAGAACTGCCGCTACTCACTGAGGGGCAGTCGCTGGTGGCCGATTACCGCACGCTTGGCTTGACTCTGGGGCGGCATCCGCTCGCGCTCTTGCGCGATAAGCTCACCGCAATGCGTTTTTCCTCGTCGGCGCAATTACGCGAGCAACCGGACCGACGCCTGGTGCGCGCTTGCGGCATTGTCACGGTGCGCCAGCGCCCGGGAACGTCGAAAGGCGTGATTTTTGTGACCCTGGAAGATGAGGCCGGCCAAATCAACCTGATTGTTCGGCCGCAAATTCTCGAGCGCCAGCGACGGGAACTACTTACTTCAAGGCTGCTTGGCGCGTATGGCACATGGCAATCTCAAAGCGGCGTACAGCACCTTATCGTCGGACGCCTGGTCGATCTAACGACTATGCTTGGCGAACTGGAGACATCTAGTCGCGATTTTCATTAATCTGCAATCAACCGCGCAACCTGCTTAAATACGGTTACCTCCAATAATGAAATCCCGACATGCCACCCTCCACCACACCGTTCAAGACACGCCGTTCCGATAAAAAGACAGGCTTGTTGCTGACGGGCTCCATAGCGTGTGCGATGACCGTCATGGACAGCAACGTGGTGGGCATCGTTCTACCCAGTATTGCGCGCGACCTGAACGCCTCGTTCACCGATATCGCATGGGTGATCAGCGCATTTGTGCTTTGCTTTGCCGCGTTGCTTCTGCCCGCCGGTGCCGTCGCCGACCGCTATGGCCGCAAGCGGGTCCTGCTTTGCGGCATAAGCGTCTACGGACTTGCCTCGGTGGCTTGCGGCCTGGCGCCGTCGACGCAGGCCCTGTATGTGTCCCGTGCCGTGCAAGGCCTCGGGGCTGCTTTCCTGCTCGCCCCGGCCTTGGCGGTCCTCGGTCATGCCTTCCACGAGGAAGCGGAACGTACGCGGGCCTGGGCAGTATGGGGAGTCATCATGGGCCTGGCGATGGTGCTCTCGCCCGTTGTCGGCGGCATCATCGACACATACCTGGGTTGGCGCTGGGCCTTCCATGTCAATGCACCGCTGTGCGCGGCGCTAGCCACCGCCGTCGTCAAGTGCGTCGACGAATCACGCGACGCATCTCCCAAAACCCTGGACTTCGCCGGTATCGGCCTGTTTGCGTGCGGCATGTTTTCACTTACCTGGGCCCTTATCCTTGGCTCCGAACTGGGCTGGCGCGATCCAGCGGTTATATACCGGGCAATAGCCGGCGTTGTCCTTTTCAGTGGGTTCACGATCGTCGAACTGCGCCGCCACCATCCCATGCTCGATCTTGCGCTTTTCGCCTCATGGCCGTTTGTCGGCGCGGTCGTCGCCATGTTTGCCTACGCGGCAACCGCACAAGTCATGGCGACCCTTTTGCCACTATTCCTGCAGAACGCGCGCGGCGCTACGGCAATGACCGCCGGGCTGGCCATGCTGCCATTCGCGCTTGCCATGCTGATCTTGCCGCAGGTGGGCCGCATGTTGTCGCGATACTGGGCATCGCACAACATACTGACGCTGGGCCTGGTCATCGTCGCCATCGGCAATCTATTGCTGGCCTGGTCGGCCAGTAGTGGCAATAGCGCAATCCTGGTGGTGGGCATGGTTGCCCTTGGCAGCGGCGGTGGACTTCTGAACGGTGAGACCCAAAAGGCCATCATGAGCGTAATTCCCCGGCACCGTGTGGGCATGGCCTCGGGCATCAGCACCACTGCCCGGTTCTCGGGCATCTTGCTAGGGTTCTCGGGCTTGGGCGCCGTGTTGGCCGCGCGAGTAAGATCCGACATACTCCAAAAGACAAGCGATATGGCTGTCTCCATTCCGCCTGCTCTGCTCGAACAAATGGTCGCCGGCGACGCCCGAAGCGCGCAGGACGCATTTCCTGGCGCTGTCGGCGACACGCTATTGCTCTTGGGCCGCCAAAGTTATGCCAACGGCTTTTCGACCGCATTTCTCGTGGCCACCGGCTTGGCGGCTATTGCCGCAGGCATCGTATATGCGTCTATGCGCAGCCTGGTACGAAAACGGAATTGTCCATCGCCCGTCGCCGATCACGCCTGAGCACTTGAATCGGCCAGCGCGCCGCCCAGGCGTGGCAAGACGCGCACGGCATTTGCGGCCGTCGCCACCATGATGTCATTGCGTGTCATCCGGCGCAGCTCGGCCAACACATCGGCGACGCCACTGACCTCGCCCGGCTCGTTGCGCGGCGCAGGCATGTTCGCTTTTCCCAGCCACGCCGGGGGAATATCGGGCGCATCCGTTTCCATCACCAAGGCCTCGAGCGGGAGCTGCTCGGCCAAGCGTCGAATCTGGCGCGCCCGCGTAAACGTCATTGCCCCTCCAAAGCCTAGTGCGAAACCATGTTGTATGAAGTGCTCCGCCTGCTGGAAGCTGCCATTGAACGCGTGTGCTATGCCGCCGATCGGCGCGCGTCTGCGCAAATGCTTCAAGACAATATCCTGCGAGCGGCGCACATGTAGAATGACCGGCAGCTCATAACGCTGGGCAATATCCAGTTGTGCTTCATAGAAGCGTTCCTGCTTCTGGCGCATTTCGGGCTCTGTCAGCGCAGGAATAAAAAAATCCAGACCAATCTCGCCAATGGCGACAAAGCGCGGGTCGTCCAGCGAATCCTTTACCTGTGACTCCAACTCTTCAATATCCGATGTTTGCGCTTGCGGCAGGCAGATGGGGTGTATTCCCAACGCGTAAGCACCACCCTGGAAGGAATGAGCCAATTCCCGCACCGTATTGAAGTTCATGCGTCCGACCGCAGGCACAACAATGGCGTCGACGCCACGCTGCCTGGCGCGTGCGATCACCCCGGCGCGGTCCGTGTCGAATTCGCGCGCGTCCAGATGGCAATGCGTGTCAATCAACATTCAAGCTCCTTGCGGCGCACGCCGCAAGCCGGGCGCCTTATTCTATTTCCAGCGGTGGGGTTTCGGGATCAACCAACCGCCCCTTTTCGATGGCCAGGCGCCGATGGGCCAGCGCCGCGAGCGCCGGATCGTGGGTCACAATGGCAAATGCCGTGCCGTGGTCGCGATTCATGCGTACGAGCAATTCGAACATGCTTTCAGCGGTGAAGCGATCCAAATTGCCTGTGGGCTCATCAGCCAGCACGCAGGCCGGACGGGTGACGAGAGCGCGTGCCAGCGCCACCCGCTGGCGCTCGCCCCCTGATAGCTGCCCGGGGTAATGGTCGATACGCTCGGCCAGGCCTACCTGTTCAAGCACTATTTGCGCCTGCTGGCGCGCCTTGTTGCGATTTTCACGGCGCACGATCAAGGGCATGGCAACGTTGTCCAATGCGGAAAACTCGGGCAGCAAATGATGAAACTGGTACACAAACCCCAGGCGGCGATTGCGCAACTTGCTGCGTTGCCCTTCGGACATGCCGTCGGTGGACTCGCCGCCGATGAACACTTGCCCCGAAGTCGGCAAATCCAGTAAGCCCAACGTGTGCAGCAACGTGCTCTTGCCCGAACCCGAGGCGCCCACGATGGCGACCATTTCGCCGGCGTCCACATGCAGGCTGACATCGCGCAGTACTGGCACGACCCGACCGCCTTCCTCGTACGTCTTGATGAGATTCCGAGCGCTGATAACGTGACTGACAGCAGGTTTAATCATGGCGCAGCACCTCGGCCGGTTGCAAGCTGGAGGCGCGCCAGCTGGGATATAGAGTCGCCAGCAATGACAGCACGAGCGACGTGGCGGTCACCACCATAATGTCGTCGAATTGCGGGTCTGACGGAAGTTCGCTAATGAAATAAATCTGTTGAGGTAGAAACTGGACACCGAACAGACTTTCAATAAACGGCACGATCACGTCAATATTGAAAGCCACCAACATACCCAGGCCCAGGCCAAGCATGGTACCCACTACGCCAATAAGTGACCCTTGCACAAGGAAGATGCGGGCGATTTCACGGGGCGTGGCGCCCAGCGTGCGCAAAATGGCGATGTCCGAGCGCTTGTCTTTCACAGCCATCACCAGCGACGAAAGCAGATTGAATGCGGCCACCGCAACGATCAAGGCAAGTATCAGAAACATCATGCGTTTTTCGGTCTGTACGGCGGCAAACCAGGTGCGATTATTTTGCGTCCAATCCTGCGCCTGCACGAAAGGCGGCAATTCAGCGCGCAACTGCTGCGCCACCACAGGCGCTTGCTGCATATCGGCGATACGCAGGCGCACGCCGCTGGTGCCACTGTCACGAAATACCCGGCCCCCATCTTGCACATTGATGAACGCCAGCGTGGCATCGTATTCGTAGTAGCCGGACGAAAAAATGCCGGATACCGTGAATTGCCGCATGCGCGGCGTGAACCCGGCCGGCGATATCGAACCCTGAGGCGCCAATACCAGCACCGTATCGCCTGCGCCCACGCCTAACGTGGAGGCTAACTGATTGCCCAATACAATGGAAAAGCTGCCGGGCGTCAACGCGTCGACGCTGCCGGATATCATCTGGCCCGACACGTCCGATACGGCGGGTTCCAGGGCGGGATCAATGCCTCGCACCTGCACGCCACTCAACGCCTCGCCGCGCACTATCATGGCCTGTGCCGCCACAAACGGCGCCACACCGGTGACCGCCCGGTTTTCTTTGGCCATGGCGCCAACTTCTTCCCACTGCGATAACACCTGGTCCGCAGCCAAACCGGGTACGTAGAGCTCGATATGCGGCAGCACCGAAAGCATGCGATCCCTGACCTGCGTCTGGAATCCGTTCATGACCGACAAGACGACGATCAGGGCTGCGACGCCGAGCGCAATGCCGGCCATCGAACTTGCGGCAATAAAGGAAACGAAACGATCACCGCGTCCGCCGCGCCGCCTTGACCGCGCCAAGCCTGCATAGCGCGCGCCTATCCATAATTCGTAAGACATCGTTGAAACCACCGTTTCTCATTAACACTACAATTCGAAGATGCAAATCGTACTACCTGGCGCCTTGCCCGATCCGCAAGAAGCACGCGAACTGACGTCCTACCTCCCAAAAACGGCACCCACCCTGCTCCGCTGGCTGGAGCAAGGCCGCGCCCGGACCATTGCCGCCGATCCCGCCCGCAACGGCTGTACGCCCTACGAGCAATGGCAGCTCGCCGCCAGTGGGTTTCGTCCAAGCGAAGGACAGAATCTTGGCGCGGGCCTGGGCCCACTGTGGGCAGACCCCGCGATCAGTGATGGCGACCCGGTGTGGCTGGTTGAATTGGTACATGTTTCGCCGTCACGCGATGGCGCCGCATTACTGCCCGCCCGCGAACTGGCTATTACGCCAG
>CAZONP010000004.1:0-29656 GCA_964581155.1 uncultured Candidimonas sp.
CGCTCAGATGTGCCAAAAACTGCGGCAGGCTCATCCGGGCAAGTTTGGCGGCGCGTGCAGAGGTCATCTCTCCGGCCTTGAACAAGCTGACCGCCAGCACGGTATGCACGCCAGATTGGAGCAACTCATCAGTAAACGGTACACTGACGAACAGCGGTTGACCGTGGCGGGTGACAAGCGACAGGCGGCCTTCCTCGGCTTCGCGGCTCAAATCGCCGGAGCGTTCGCGTAGTTCGCGTATAGTAAATGTCTGCATGATAAGCCTCTAATTTGTTCCCCTATATTGGGGCACAAAATTAAATCCACGTCAATGTTAATGACTGCACTGGACATTCCTTTTTCATGCTTATTATTCGACAAGCACTTTTCCCGACTGAACGAGACGACGTTATTGCGATCTTCCGTGAGTATGTGAACAGCCCGACTGTCAGCCTTGGCTTTCAGGAATACGAAACGGAGTTTGCAGGGCTTCCTGGCAAGTATGCCGCCCCGGAAGGTCGTCTTCTTTTAGCGCGCGAAGACGACACAGTTCTTGGCTGCGCGGCGTTGCGCCGCGTGGACGATTTAACGTGCGAAATGAAGCGTGTTTATGTGCGTCCTGCCGCACGAGGAAGAAACTTTGGTCGATTGCTCGTAGAGGCGATATTGAGCGAAGCTAAGCTTGTGGGTTACTCGCGTATCTGCCTGGACGTTCTGCCTGAATTCACCGCAGCGCAAAAGCTCTACCAATCGATGGGCTTCGAGCCTGCGGAACCCGTGAGCCTCAATCCCGTTCCAGACACAAAATTTCTTGCACTCGCCCTCTAGCGCTCAGCTGCCGACAGCCGGCTCATGCAATCAATGCCAGCCCAATCCCGATGCTTACGACGGGCCGGCAGGCGGGCCGTCGTAAGCGAGCGCATGCCGCTTTTTCTCAACCAAGTAACGCGGGGCAAGAAGGCCAAGCACGCAGACCGTCCCCACATCGGGCAAACATAAGCAATTGCAGTCGTGGGTGGGAGGCCTGGCGATGGCCGGTCTTCGCGGCTGCAGCGAGCCCGGACGCGAACGCAGCCCGAATGGGCGAAGGAGCGGGGCGATGCGGGCGAGGCGCGCAGGGCGCCGAGCAGGCCAAGGGACCGGCCATCGCCAGGCCTTCCACCCGCGACGTGTCAGCACACTTAGCCACGACGTGTAAGCACAAGCCCGAGGCCCTCTATGACCCCCGTTCCGCCTTCCCCGACACATCATGCCCGTGCACCGTGTGCCCATCCGCCTTGTACTGAGCCCAGCGTTCACGAGCCGCCTGCTTGTCCTCGTCGTGGTTGGATACGATCTCCAGCACCCGCTCGAAGTGTTCCACCCCGGGTGGACACTGCAAGTCCAGATTCATCAGCCATGGCTGATCGTCGCCAGGTTCAGCCATCTCCGGTCCCGGCGGCTGCAGGGTCAGGATGACGGGCGTGCCCGCCGCCAGCGCGTCGTCGGCATGGACGTGCGGGACGAAGGCTGTGGGGTCGAAGCTCCACAGCAGGCGGTCGAAGTGAGCCAGCCGTTGCTCGTCCTGGGTGTAGACCACCAGCTTGCGGCCTGCGACGACGTGCTTGCGCACGACCTCGCAGGCCATGCGCAGACGGTCCGGGGCTCCGAAGGCGAAATCGATACGGCTCATTGCGTGCTAGACCGATTGCCCCAGGAGGTATTGCACCAACAATGGAACCGGCCTGCCCGACGCGCCTTTGTCCTTACCGCTACGCCATGCCGTGCCCGCGATATCCAGATGGGCCCATGGGTAACTGGCGGTGAAGCGCGACAGGAAGCAGGCGGCTGTGATGGCGCCGGCGGGCGGCCCGCCAATATTGGCAATGTCGGCGAAGTTCGACCGTAATTGTTCCTGGTAGGCATCGTCCAGCGGCATGCGCCACGCGGTGTCGTTGCTGAGACGGCCGGCTTGCAGCAGACTGTCGGCAAGCGCATCGTCCTTGCTGAAGAGGCCCGTGTTGACATGGCCAAGGGCCACGACACATGCACCGGTCAGGGTGGCGATGTCGATGACGGCTGCCGGCTTGAAGCGTTCGGCATAGGTCAGGGCGTCGCACAAGACCAGACGGCCTTCGGCGTCGGTATTCAGGATTTCAATGGTCTGTCCCGACATGCTCGTGACAACATCGCCCGGCTTGTTGGCACGGCCGCTGGGCAAGTTCTCGCACGATGGAATAATGCCGACCACTTCGCGGCCAAGTTCGAGTTCGGCGACGGCTCGCA
The DNA here is from genome assembly GCA_964581155.1 of uncultured Candidimonas sp. GTDB lineage: Bacteria > Pseudomonadota > Gammaproteobacteria > Burkholderiales > Burkholderiaceae_B > Pollutimonas. Next base: position 2,245 of record CAZONP010000004.1, read on the forward strand.
TGGTGCCCAGCACACTGGCGGCACCGCACATGTCGTACTTCATCTCGTCCATGTTGGCCGCCGGCTTGATCGAGATCCCGCCGGCGTCGAATGTAATGCCTTTGCCGACCAGCACAATGGGCGCCTTGCGATTCTTGGCGGCGGGTTTGGCGCCGGCCGGTGTATGTCTGAGCACAATAAAGACGGGCGGTTCGTATGAACCACGCGCCACCGACAGAAAGGAGCCCATGTTCAGGGCTTCGATTTGCTTGCGTTCCAGGACTTCAACGCGCAGAGATTTGAATTCTTTGGCAAGTTTTTTTGCGGTTTCGCCTAAATAGGTGGGCGTGCAAACATTGGGGGGCAGATCGCCCAGCAGGCGGGTAAGATTCATGCCGTTGCCGATAGCTTGGCCTTCGCGAAGGCCCGCCTCGGCTTCGTTAGCCTGCTTGCGCGCGACCCAGATCGCCAGCTTCTTAAGCTTGACCACGGCATCCGGATCCTTCTTGCTCAAGGTGGTGTCGTAGCGATAGGTGGCACGGCTGGCTGCGGTTGCCATGGCATTGGCCCGTGCTTGCAGCGTAGAATTGGGGCATTCAATGGAGGCCAGCGTCGTGACGCCTTCGGTCAGGCCCGCGCCAGCGCAATAATTTGCAAAAACCAGTTCGGCGGTTGCGTGCGCGGCACCGTTGTAGGCATCTTGCTTGCCCAATCCAACCAGCACAACACGTTGGGCGGTTACGCCAGGCAGGTTGCGCAGCACCAAATGGGTGTTAGGCTTGCCTTTGAACTCTGTTTTCAAAGCAGTGCGCAGTGCGCCATTGCTTGCATGGTCGATAATGTCGGCGGCGGGGCTTAAATTGCCATCGCCGAAAACGCCCACCGCCAACGCGGCGGTTTTGACCTGGTGCAAGGAAGCGGAGGTCTGTGTGCTAAATTCCATTCGAATTTCCCGTAAGTGTCCATAGGATGCTGTCGATTATCCCGCATATTGCCACATGTCACTATTCAAACGTTCCGTTGTATCCGAGATCCTGAGTCATGCCGGTGTCGTGCTGTCCACGCTGCTGGTCGTATGGCTCAGCGTTTTGCTGGTGCGCCTGCTGGGCGAAGCAGCCAACGGGGCGATAGGCGCGGACGTTGTGTTGGGGCTGGCCACGTTTTCCAGCATCACTGCCTTGCCGGTCATCTTGGCGGTATCGCTTTTCATTGCTGTTCTAACCACCATTACGCGCAATTATCGCGAATCCGAAATGGTGGTGTGGTTCGCCAGTGGATTGTCGCTCAAGGACTGGGTGGGTCCTGTGCTGCGCTGTGCCGTGCCAGTGGCGGTGCTTATTTCGCTCCTGACCTTGTTGGCGTCGCCTTGGGCCTATCGCCAGATCAGCGAATACCGGCAGCGTTACGAGCAGCGGTCGGACCTCTCCAAAGTAACGGCCGGTCAATTCATCGAAACCGAAAACGGCGCCCGCGTATTCTTCGCCGAGGAGCCGTCAGATTCGGAACAGGAAATGGGTCGTGTGGTAGCGCGCGTTTTGGATGCCGAGTGGCTGAGCATTGTCACCGCAGAAAGTGCCCACATAGAGAACGAGGCCAATGGCGACCGATTTCTTGTCCTGAGCGAAGGGCACCGATACGATATCAAGCCGGGGAAGCCTGAATTCCGTATCATCGACTTCGAGCATTATGGTGTGCGACTGGAAAGCAATGCGGCTGCCAGCTCGGCTGACGCGGTGCGCGCTTTGGCCGAAAGCGAAATAAAGGCCAGGCCCACACTGCAGTTATTCGCCGATGACAACGACACTGCTCGCTCGCAGATCATGTGGCGGCTGGCCCTTCCGCTGGCGGCGCTCAACCTGGCGCTGCTGGCAATCCCCTTGGGTGCGGTTAATCCGCGCCTGGGCCGTTCGGGCGATCTGCTTATTGCCGGGCTGGTCGGGCTGCTTTACATGAACTTGATCAACCTGTCGCGTGGGTGGATAGGCAGCGGTCAACTGAATTTTGGTGTTGGGGTTTGGCTGGTTCATGGCGTGTTCGCGGCATTGATGGCGTACATGATGTGGATGAAGTTGCGCGTCAAGGCACCCAAGGAAGCCAAAGCGCAGAAATTGGGCGGCTGATCGGCCCGCGTCGGACTGGGCCGGCAAGGCGGGCCGGCAGGGCCGCATCCCGCGATTAATCAGTCGGCGTCCGGCAAGTATTCCAGCACCGGCGAATCGCCGCGTAACAACGCCGCGTTGATTTGCACCGATTTTTTTAGATAGTCCCACAAGGCCATGACGCGCTTGGACTCGCGCAAGTCTTCGTGACAGTACATCCAGAAGCTACGCGTCACGGTAATCTTGTCTTCCAGTATGGGCTGCAGCCGCGCGTCCTGGGCCGCCATGAAGCAGGGCAAAATCGCCAGCGACCTGCCTTGCAAGGCGGCTTGGTACTGTGCAATCACGCTGGTGCTCTTGAATATCACGCGATCCGTGGGAACGATGTCCTCCAGATAACGCAGCCTATCACTGAAAAGAAGTTCTTCCACGTACCCTATGAACGAGTGCTCGGCCAGGTCGTCCGTGGACCGTATGGGAGGGCGGCTTTGCAGGTAGGTCCCGGCGCCATACAGCTTCAGAGAGTAGTCCATGAGCTTGGTGCACAAATAGGGCCCGCGTTGGGGACGCTCCAGCGAAATGGCGATATCGGCTTCGCGTTTCGACAAGCTGATAAAACGCGGAACCGGCATGATATCCAGAGTAATGGCGGGGTAGCGTCGCTGGAAATCGATCATTAGGGGCGCAAGCACATAGTTGCCGAAACCTTCGGTGCAGCCTACGCGCAAATGACCGGAAAGTATTTGCGACTGGCCCGACACATCTTCTCGTGCCGATAGCAGCGTGCCTTCAATCTTTTCAGCATAAGCAAAAAAGCGTATCCCTTCTTCCGTGAGCGTAAAACCGGTAGACTTCGATTTGTCGAACAGCACGGTTGCCAGCTCATGCTCCAGCGCATGGATACGCCTCGAGACGGTGGTGTGCCGCACGCCCAGGCGTATTGCCGCCGCGCTGACACGCTGGGTGCGAGCCACTTCAAGAAAATAACGGATTCCATCCCAGTCGAGCATAAGTCCTTGTGCATTTATTAGCATTGAATGTGCAAATATTGTGCTGGAATTTAGTTTTTTACACAACTACACTGCAATGGTGCGCAACGCACCTAAAAACTATAAACATGACGGAGACTTAAATGAATAAATTCACTCTCACAATGGCTGCGAGCCTATGCATGGGCATGGTCGGCGTTGCACACGCCAAGGCTCCCCCAGTAAAGATAGGCATCCTGACCGATATGTCGGGAACCTATGCTTCCATGGGTGGACCAGGGTCCGTCGCCGCCGCGCAGCTGGCGATTGACGATTGCCTGGCGGCCGAATGCAAGGGCATGAACATTTCGCTGGTGTCGGCCGACAACCAGAACAAGGCCGACATTGGTGCTGCCAAGGCGCGCGAATGGTTCGACCGCGACGGCGTCAGCGCCATTGCCGATCTGACGAATTCTGCCGTAGCGCTCGCCGTTCAAGGTATTGCCAAAGAAAAGAACAAGGTCGTCATGTTTTCGGGACCGGCCACCACGGGCCTGACCAACGACGCGTGTTCGCCTGTGGGCTTTCATTGGATGTTCGACGTCTATTCGCAGTCAGTTGGCGGTGTGAAGGCCATGGTCAACAAGGGCGGAAAGTCCTGGTACTTTGTGACGGTGGACTACGCCTTCGGCCATTCGCTGCAGAAGGGCGCCCAGGATATGGTCGAGAAATTGGGCGGCACGGTCACCGGATCGGTGCTGCATCCACTGAATGTGCCTGACTTTGCCTCATATTTGCTTCAGGCCCAGAGCTCCAAGGCCCAGGTCGTTGCGCTGGCCAATGGCGGGGCCGACGTGGTCAATGCCATCAAGCAGGCGCGCGAGTTCGGTATTGTGGCTGGTGGCCAGAAGCTGGCGTCGCTGTTAGTGTTTCTGTCCGACCTGCGTGCCCTCGGCCTTGAAAACGCCCAGGGCCTGAGCTATGTCGATGGCTTCTACTGGGACTTCGACGAAGGCACGCGGGCGTGGTCGGATCGCTTCGCCAAGTCGTTCAAGGATTTGAAGCCGACCATGACCCAAGCCGGCGTGTATTCAAGTGTGTTGCACTATTTGAAGGCCGTCGCCGCATCCGAATCCACCGAAGGCAACGTAGTGGCGGAAAAAATGCGCGAGATCCCCATCAAGGATCCCATCATGCACAACGCATCCATCCGTCCCGATGGCCGCGTGATTCATGATATGTACCTCTACGAGGTCAAAACGCCCGCCGAGTCGAAAAGCCCGTGGGATTACTCGAAGCTGGTTGCCACGATCCCTGCCCAGGACGCCTTTCAGCCGCTGTCCGAGTCCACATGTTCGCTAGTCAAGAAAAGTTGATTTATTTCGCATCATGAATGCGCCAAGGAGATATTAATGAGTGCAGTTCCACGTATCCCACTGCTTATTGGCGGTGAGCTTGTCCAGTCCAAATCAACCGAATGGCGAGACGTCGTCAACCCGGCTACCCAGGAAGTCGTTGCACAAGTGCCTTTCGCAACGAAAGAAGAACTCGAACTGGTGGTGGCCAATTCGAAAGAGGCGTTCAAGAAATGGCGCAATGCAAGCCAGGGCACACGCATGCGTGTCATGCTCAATCTGCAGAAACTGGTGCGTGACAACACCACAGCCCTGGCTGAGTTGATTACCCAGGAACACGGCAAGACCTTGCCGGATGCCGAAGGCGAAGTCGGTCGCGGCCTGGAAGTAATCGAACACGCGTGCTCGATGCAGTCGCTGCAACTGGGCGAATACGCGGAAAACGCCGCCAGCGGCATCGACGTGTACACGCTTATTCAGCCCTTGGGCGTGGTTGCCGGCATTACGGCGTTCAACTTCCCCATCATGTTGCCATGCTTCATGTTCCCCATGGCTATTGCGGCTGGCAATACGTTCATCCTCAAGCCATCGGAACAAGATCCCAGCTCGTCGCTGATGCTGGCCAAACTGGCTCTCGAGGCCGGCTTGCCCCCCGGCGTGCTCAACGTGATCCATGGTGGCCCCGAGATCGCCAACGGTCTGTGCGATCACCCCGACATCAAGGCTATTTCCTTCATCGGTTCCACGCACGTGGGCACCGAGATCTATCGTCGCGCGTCCAATGCCGGCAAGCGTTGCCAGTCCATGATGGGCGCCAAGAACCACTGCGTCATCCTTCCAGATGCCGACCGCGAAGTCGCGCTGAACCAACTGGTAGGCGCCGCCTTCGGAGCAGCTGGTCAACGCTGCATGGCAACGTCCGTGGCTGTACTGGTGGGCGAAGCACGCAATTGGCTGCCCGACTTTGTCGAACGCTGCAAATCGTTGAAAGTCAGCATTGGCACCGAACGCGATGCCGACCTGGGCCCGCTCGTGTCGCCATCCGCCAAGAAGCGTGTGGAAGGCCTGATTCAGAAGGGCGTTGACGAAGGCGCCGAACTGTTGCTCGATGGCCGCAACCTGACCGTCAAGGGTTACGAAAAAGGCAACTTCGTGGGGCCAACCATTTTCAGTGGCGTCAAGGCCGACATGACCATTTACCGCGAAGAAGTTTTCGGTCCGGTGTTGGGCGTGGTGTGCGTGGACACGCTGGAAGAGGCCGTGGAATTCATCAATCAGAATCCGAACGGTAATGGCGTGGCCATGTTCACCCAGGACGGCGGCTCGGCGCGTTACTTCCAGAACAATGTCGAGGTGGGCCAGATTGGTATCAATATTCCAATTCCGGTGCCTGTCGCATGGTTCAGCTTCACTGGTTCACGTGCATCCAAACTGGGCGACCTGGGTCCCAATGGTAAGCAGGCGCTGCACTTCTGGACGCAAACCAAGACCATCACCGCACGCTGGTCGGCTCACGCCTCGGGTGTCAATACGACCATTTCGATGAAGTAAGCTTATAACCAATAAGCATATATAATCGTTTCGTTATTACATATAATAGCCCTTCTCGTAAGGGCTATTTTTCATGAATCTGCAGCAATTCCGCTTCGTGCGCGAAACGATACGACGTAACTTCAACCTGACGGAAGCGGCACGTACGCTATATACGTCCCAGCCGGGCGTATCCAAGGCGATCATCGAGTTCGAGGATGAACTGGGTGTCAAGATCTTCGAACGCCATGGCAAGCGTATAAAGGGCCTTACGAAGCCTGGGCAAGTGGTCGCCCAAGTCATCGACCGCATTATGCGCGAAGTGGACAACCTGAAGAAGGTCAGCGATGAATTCGCGCGCCGCGACGAGGGCGGGCTGGTCATTGCCTGCACGCACGCGCAGGCGCGCTATGTTCTTCCCAAAGTCATACCCGCCTTCCGTGAAAAATTTCCCAAGGTCAGGCTGTCGTTGGCGGAAGGCAGTCCGCCGCATCTGGCGCAAATGGTCTTGCATGAACAAGCGGACGTGGCAATTGCCACGGAAAGCTTGGCGAAGACGCCCGGGCTTGCCTCCTTGCCACTTTACTCCTGGGAGCACACCATCGTGGTGCGCCCGGATCATCCCCTGGCGGAACTAAGATCCAGCGCAGCCAAGGAAATCTCGCTGGAACAGATCGCCCAATATCCCATCGTCACATACGACCATGCTTTCTCGGGTCGGGCCACGATCGATCTGGTGTTCGCGCAACATGACATCACGCCCGACATCGTGCTTGAAGCCATCGACGCCGACGTCATCAAGACGTATGTCGATGTGGGCCTGGGCATTGGCATCATTGCGGGTATGGCGTTCGACCCACGGCGGGATAAAGGCCTGGTCGGCCTGCCGGCGGGACACTTGTTTGGCACGCATATCACGCGGGTGGCCGTCAAGTCGGGCACCTTCCTGCGTGATTATGTGTACGTATTGCTGGAGATGATGGCGCCCAGCCTTACGCGGGACGTGGTTCAGGAAGCGGTTGAAGGGGCGCCGATGATCGAGGTATAGCGCTTCGGCGCGCGGCGGGCCCCTGCATATTTTCAAGAATCACGGAACCAGTTATTGACATTGCGAATAAGAATGATTATCGTTCACGGACATACTGATCTGGAGTGCCGCAATGTCTCATACCGTAAATGCCGTTGTCGTAGGGGCTGACCGCCTGGGCAATATTCCCGACCTGCTCAAAGGCCACAATATTTCCATACAACGCCACATTAGTGGACGCGACCCCGCGCACCAAAAGAAAACGCCGACGTTGCCTTCGGGTACTGAATTATTGATATTGCTGACCGATTTCCTTGGTCACAACGTGATGAAGACGTTTCGCGCGGCGGCGCAGCGGTCGGGGATACGGGTTGTGATATGCAGACGGTCTGTTTGCAGCATGAAGCAGGCGTTGGACCAGTGTGGCTATTGTGAAGCTTGCCCCAGGCGCCCGTTAGTTGGTGGCGACTAGCGGTGTGAACCCGGTTTCGACCGCCAGACGGCGTGCGCCGTTGTAGCGCGTTTTCCAGTAGCTTATGTCCATGCTTTCGACGCGCACCACGGCTCCCTTGCGTGGGGCATGGACGAACTGTTGATTGCCCAGGTAAATGCCGACATGAGAGTTGCGAAAACCACGGGTATTGAAGAATACCAGGTCGCCTTTCTTCAGCTCGTTGAGTTTCACTGATTCGCCCTCGCGCGCCATTTGCGCGGCCTGGCGGGGCAACTTGAGGCCCAGGGATTTTTCCGCTGCATAGCTGACCAGTCCGCTGCAGTCGAAACCGGTGCTGGGCGCATCGCCGCCGTAGCGGTATTTCACACCCAGAAAGCTTAATGCCGTAGAGGCGATGGCGCGCGGCGCTTTTGGTGCCGTGCTGGTGGGGTAGTTGGCCGCGAGGTACGCTCCTAGCGGGTCAGCTTGTGTATGTGACAGGTACTTATACCGCGCCAGGCGCCCCGCGTCGGATTCCGCGTAGTCATTTTGGGTGTTGGTGGCACAACCGGCCAGCGTAACTGCCGCGCCAAGGAGAATAAAGCTTACGCCGCGCCGGCATAGTAGGGAAGTAATGTACGGTAATAGGCGGGATAGTTGATGCGGCGGCATATGAGGTTTCGTCTTTGAGCTTCGTTTAGCGGTATGCGCTGAGCGGCCAGTTGTTGCGATTTCACACCAATTGTCTGGGAAATCTGGAACATCCGGCGGTATCACCCCCCGAAAAGAGGCGAAACGGCGCGCATATCGTATAAGAATAAGGGGTGGAGTTTAACGAATCACTACCGGCGGGTAAAGAAGTATTTCCCGATAGCTTGGCTTTACTCAATTGGGCAGACGGGCTAGTCTGTATCTGTCGGTGTGGCGATACACTGCCATTGGTATTAACATTCCTTTCAATTTTTCTCGAGTAGCCATGAAGACCAAGCCAATATTAAGCATCGCAGACGTGAAAACCATTCTGGAAGCGGCACAGGCCTACGCTGTTAAGCAGAACTGGGCAGTAACCATTTCCGTAGTTGATGACGGTGGACATCTACTTGGGCTGGTCCGGCTTGACGGCGCAGCGCCCATCTCGGCTCAAATTTCGCCGGCAAAGGCGCGCACGGCCGCGCTGGGCCGCCGTGAATCCAAGATCTATGAAGACACCATCAACCAGGGCAGGATGTCCTTTCTTTCCGCGCCAGGTCTTGAGGGCATGCTTGAGGGTGGCGTGCCCGTCGTGTTCGACGGGCAGGTAGTCGGTGCTGTCGGGGTGTCTGGCGTGAAGTCCAACGAAGACGTGGAAATCGCCCGCGCCGGGATCGCTGCTCTGGCACCATGATTGGCAAGTCCGTATTTCGGCAGGCCGTGCGTCCGGGCGTCACCCGGCGCGAAGTATGGGCCTGGGCGATGTACGACTTCGCCAATTCGGGATACACCACTGTCGTCTTGACGACGGTATTCAGCGCCTACTTCGTCGGCGTGGTGGCGGCAGGAAAAACGTGGGGCACACTGGCTTTCACGGCGGCGCTATCAGTGTCGTATTTGGCGGTGATGCTCAGCATGCCCAGTCTCGGCGCCCGCGCCGACGCGGCTGCAGGTAAGCGGCGCCTGCTGTTCACCAGTACAGTAGGCTGCGTCATTGCCACCGCCATGCTGGCGTTCGCCGGTCCGGGCAAGATCACGTGGGCCTTGCTCTTTCTTGCTATCTCCAATTATTGCTATTGCGTGGGCGAGTCCATCATTGCCGCGTTTCTGCCCGAACTGGCACGCCCCGCAGCATTGGGGCGGGTGTCGGGGTGGGGCTGGAGCTTCGGCTATTTTGGCGGCATGCTGACGCTTGGCCTCTCGTTGGCGCTGGTGTCATGGGCCGGCAACCAGGGTCAGGCTGCCAGTCAGTATGTCGCGTGGGTCATGGCCCTGACCGCGTTAATCTTCGCACTGGCGGCCATACCGTCTTTTCTGTTTCTTCGTGAACGCACGCCGGCCACCCACACGCCGGCGCAAGGCATGTTGAAACGGCTGGCAAGCGCCTGGGTCGAAACCCGCTTGCGGTTTCCCGATTTTCGCTTGTTATTGTTGTGTGGCGCCTGCTACCACGCCGGCATTTCCGTGGTGATTACGCTATCGGCAGTGTATGCAACGCAGGCAATGGGGTTTACCATGGCACAAACCATGGTACTCATCTTCACGGTCAATATTGCGGCCGCCGGCGGCGCTTTTCTATTTGGTTCGTTCCAGGACAAGATTGGGCACCGGCTGGCGCTATCCATCACACTGGTGGGCTGGATATGCATGGTGTTGGTGGCGTACTGGGCCATTCAGCCATGGGTTTTCTGGATGGCTGCCACGTTGGCCGGCCTTTGCATGGGCACCAGTCAAAGCGCGGGCAGGGCCATGGTCGGTGCGCTTGCGCCACAAACGCGAATAGCGGAATTTTACTCGTTATGGACATTCGCCACCCAATTGGCGGCGATCGTCGGGCCTTTGTGCTATGGCCTGGTAACGTGGTTCACAGCAGGCAATCATCGCCTGGCCTTGCTGTCCACGGGCTTGTTTTTTATTGCAGGGCTTGCCGTATTGGCTCGACTGGATTTTGCCCGTGGCTCCGTGGCCAGGGACGTGCCGGCGTCAGCTTGACTAAATTTGTCAGCAGTCTGTAAGCCGAATTCGGTAGTGTTAGCACAGAATTTAAACCAAGATGCATCGACAGGAGCCAAGAAACATGTCTAGTGGAATTGAGTCAGTGTTAACCGAAAGCCGTGTATTCCCAGCTTTTCCCGAGCTGGTCGAGGGAGCCGCCATTTCGGGCATGCCCGCCTACGAGGCAATGTGCCGTCAGGCGCAAACATCCCCGGACGAGTTCTGGGGGAATCTGGCCCGGGAAAATCTGCAATGGACGACGCCATTCAGCGAAGTGCTCGACGAATCCAATGCGCCGTTCTACCGTTGGTTCGGCGATGGCGAAATGAACGTATCGGCCAATTGCCTCGATAGGCACTTGAATACGCCCACCGCCAAAAAAACGGCAATTATTTTCGAAGCCGATGACGGCAAGGTCACATCGGTGACCTACCAGGAGCTGCATGCGAGCGTGTGCCGGTTCGCCAATGGTCTGAAGTCGCTGGGGCATACCACAGGCGAACGCGCCATCATCTATATGCCTATGTCGATCGAAGCCGTCGTTGCCATGCAGGCTTGCGCGCGCCTGGGCATCATTCATTCGGTGGTCTTCGGCGGGTTCTCCTCAAAAAGCCTGCATGAGCGCGCCATCGACGTGGGGGCGACATTGATCATTACCGCCGACGAGCAGGTGCGCGGCGGCAAGAATATCCCATTGAAGAACGCGGTCGACGACGCCTTATCCATGGGGGGGTGCGAGGCCGTCGCTCATGTCATCGTCTATAAGCGTACGGGCGGGACGGTACAGTGGCAGGACGGGCGCGATTTCTGGATGCACGACCTGGAAAGCAGCCAGGCCGCCACCTGCGAGCCAGTACCTGTCAACGCCGAACATCCGCTATTCATCCTCTATACGTCCGGTTCGACGGGCAAGCCTAAAGGCGTGCAACACGCCAGCGCCGGTTTCTTATTGTGGGCGCTGCTAACCGTAAAATGGACCTTCGATGCCAAAGATACCGATGTGTTCTGGTGCACGGCCGACGTGGGTTGGGTCACCGGGCACACTTACATCACGTACGGGCCTTTGGCGGCGGGCCTTACACAAGTGGTCTTCGAAGGAATTCCCACCTACCCCAATGTGGGGCGCTTCTGGGAAATGATACAACGCCATAAAGTTACCGTGTTCTATACGGCGCCCACCGCTATCCGCTCGCTCACCAAGGCGGCGGAATCATCGCCCGACTACCATCCGCGTCAATACGACCTTACCAGCCTGCGCATTATCGGTTCCGTTGGCGAGCCGATCAATCCAGAGGCCTGGATGTGGTATTACATCAACGTGGGCGGCGAACGTTGTCCGGTCCTGGATACGTGGTGGCAGACCGAAACAGGCGCGCACATGATCACGCCGCTGCCTGGCGTTACGCCACTGAAACCGGGATCTTGCACACTGCCATTGCCAGGCATTGAAGCGGCCGTCGTCGACGAAGCCGGCGAACCGGTTGAGCGCGGCAAGGGTGGTTTTCTGGTTATTACACGGCCTTGGCCCGCCATGATCAGAACCATTTGGGGCGACCCGGAGCGGTTCAAGAAAAGCTATTTCCCACCTGAACTCAACGGCGCCTATCTTGCGGGCGACGGCGCGCAGCGCGATGCGGATGGCTATTTCTGGATCATGGGCCGTATTGACGACGTCCTGAATGTATCAGGCCATCGCCTGGGCACCATGGAAGTGGAATCGGCCCTGGTCTCGCATGAACTCGTAGCCGAAGCGGCCGTCGTTGGTCGTCCCGATGCCACGACAGGAGAGGCGGTAGTGGCGTTCGTGGTGCTCAAGCGGTCATTGCCTGAAGGCGAGGAAGCGCATCAAATCGCCAAACAGTTACGCGATTGGGTGGCCAAGGAAATCGGGCCCATTGCCAAGCCAAAAGACATACGCTTCGGGGAAAACCTGCCAAAAACCCGTTCCGGGAAAATCATGAGGCGTCTGCTGCGCGTCGTGGCCAAGGGCGAAGAAATAACACAAGACGTCTCCACCCTGGAAAACCCGGCTATTCTTGACCAGATGTCGCAGGCACGATAGCTTCCGCACAGGACTATACTCGCGCTTTCGATCATCAACAAAAAATCAGGCCGCCGGCCTGATTTTTTGTTGTACGCGCCAACGTGCCGGAGCCAAGCTTGAATCAACAACAACATGACAGGGGCGCCCTGTTTCTTATGGCCATGACGGTGGCCATCTGGGGCTACAGCTGGATCATCATGAAGACCTTGGCGCCGCTCATGGGTCCATTCGACCTGGTCATGGCGCGCTATGGGCTGGCGTTCGTGTTCCTTTTTCTTTTGCTTGTCGCCACACGCCAATCGCTGAAGTTTCCGCCGTTCTGGCCGACAGTGGGTGTTGCGCTTTTTCAGACGGCCGGCTTCCAGTGCTTTTGCCAACTGGCGCTCGTCACCGGGGGCGCGGGCCATGTCGTGATGCTTGCCTATACGATGCCTTTTTGGGTTTTGGTATTTGCCTGGTTATTGATGGGCGACCGGCCCACGTGCCGGCAAGTGGGGGCATTCGGATTGGCCGGTGTGGGCTTGCTCGCCATCATTGCGCCATGGCAGGGAATGGGCAACTTGCAGTCGTCGTTGCTGGCTTTGACAGGCGGCATGAGTTGGGGTCTGGGTGTTGTTCTAAGCAAAAAAATGTTCCAACGCCATCAGCCCGACGTGCTGAGTTTGACGACATGGCAAATGTTCCTGGGTGCACTGCTTACTTGGCCGCTTACCGTATTGATTCCTCAACAGGCAATCGTATGGGGGCCGACGTTGGTCTGGGGACTGGCCTATATGGCCATATTGGCGTCGGCGTTGGGATGGTGGCTATGGCTGTCGGTAGTGCGCCGCGTCAGCGCGACGGTGGCGGGCATGTCCGGCCTGGGCGTTCCCGTGCTGGCGGTAATACTGGCGTGGGTGTTACTGGGCGAGCAGCCCGGGTCGCTGGAGTTGATCGGCATAGCGTCAATTATGGCGGGGCTGTTGGTGTTGAACCTGCCCCGCCGTACTGCCTGACGGCTACATGCCGTTGTAGACCGGTCCTTCACCGCCTTGCGGCGCCACCCAGACAATATTTTGGGAGGGATCCTTGATGTCGCACGTTTTACAGTGGACACAGTTTTGCGCATTGATTTGCAAGCGGTCTTCCCCGGCGTCGGTCTTGATGAATTCATAGACCCCGGCCGGACAGTACCGCGCCTCGGGGCCGGCATACTTGGCCAGGTTGAGCGACACCGGAATGGAAGCGTCTTTAAGGGTAAGGTGAATCGGCTCGTTTTCGTCGTGATTGGTGTTGGAAATGAAGACCGAACTGAGACGGTCGAACGTAAGCTTGCCGTCGGGTTTGGGATAGTTGATGGGCGCGCACTCGGACGCCGGCTGCAGGCAGGCATGATCGGGTTTGCTGTGGTGCAGCGTCCAGGGCATTTTTCCCCTGAGCAGCCATTGTTCCACGCCGGTCATCAGGGTAGCCACCGTGCGTCCCTTCTTGAACCATTGCTTGAAGTTGCGCGACTTGTTCAGTTCGGCGTGCAGCCATGAGTTTTCGAAGGATGCGGGGTAGGCGATCAGTTCGTCGTGGCTGCGATCGGCCAGAAGGGCATCGAATGCCGCTTCAGCCGCCAAGGCGCCCGTCTTGATTGCGGAATGGCTGCCCTTGATGCGTGATGCATTCAGCACGCCGGCTTCGCATCCCACCATCACACCGCCCGGGAAACAGAGCTTGGGCAAGGACAAGAGCCCACCGGCCGTGAGCGAGCGCGCGCCATAGGCGATGCGTTTGCCGCCTTCGAAGGTGGCGCGGATGGCGGGATGCGTTTTGTACCGTTGGAATTCTTCGAAAGGGGACAGCCACGGATTGGCATAGTCCAACCCAACGACAAGCCCGACGGCGACCAGGTTGTCGGCCATGTGGTACAGGAATGAACCGCCATAGGTGTCCGCGTCCAGCGGCCAGCCTGCGGTATGAACCACCAGTCCGGGTTGCGACTGTGACGGGTCGACTTCCCACATTTCCTTGATGCCGATGCCATAGCTTTGTGGGTCGCGGCCGGCATCGAGTTTGTAGCGTGCAATGAGTTCGCGCCCGAGTTGGCCACGCGAGCCTTCCGCAAACACGGTGTATCGCGCGTGGAGTTCCATTCCGGGCTGGTAGTGAGCGGTGGGTGTGCCGTCGCGGGCGACACCCATGTCGCCGGTGGCCACACCCCTGACGGCGCCCGATTCCGAGTACAAGACTTCGGTGGCGGCGAAACCGGGGAACAGGTCCACGCCCAGCGATTCGGCTTGTTCGCCTAGCCAGCGGGTGACATTGCCCAGGCGGACAATGTAATTGCCCTTGTTATGGAAACATTGCGGAAGTAGCCAATTTGGCGTGCCGCGCGAACCTTTTTCGGTAAGAAAGAGAAATTTGTCTTCTGTGACGGCCGTGCCCATGGGGGCGCCTTTCTCTTTCCAGTCCGGTATAAGTTCTGTTAGTGCGCGGGGGTCCATGACGGCGCCCGACAGGATGTGCGCGCCCACCTCGGAGCCTTTTTCGAGCACACAGACACTGACCTCGTGGTCGCGCGCCGCAGCAAGTTGCTTGAGGCGAATGGCTGTGGCCAAGCCGGCCGGTCCACCGCCTACGACGACAACGTCGTATTCCATTGATTCGCGTTCAGCCATGTGTATGTATCTCCGTATGTCTGGCAGGGTGCGGCAAGCAGCGAAGTCAGCCCGCCTTATCCAGTTAATTGTATTGTAATCTTGCCGGTATACTTGCCGTTTGATCGAGTTCGGCGAAAAAAGGCGGTTATTCATGCAAACTGGCAGCTCTTCAATCGGCCCCGTTATTGGCGGCAGCGTGCGCTTCACGATGCCTGTGCGATGGGGGGACATGGACGCGCAACGGCACGTGAACAATACCGTGTACTTCCGTTTTTTCGAAGAGGCGCGGGTACGGCTGTTTGAGGACGCCGGCATCGCGTTGTCGGCCACGAGGGTGGGCATTCTGGCGCATACGTCATGCGATTTCTTAAAACCGATCATTTATCCGGCAACCGTGGTCGTTACGCAGGTGTTGGCGCGGGTAGGGCGTTCAAGCATGGCTATTGACGCGACGATCGAGCGTGAAGACGAGCCCGGCGTGCCGTATGCGACCGGTCATTACGTCATGGTGTGCGTCGATGCGCAAACCGGCAAGTCGGTTCCCTGGACCGGCGTCGAGCTCGGGGGTTTTGCCAAGCTGTTTCGTGAATAGCCGGCATTACTGCGCCTTGCATGCATTCAGTATGGTTATTTTCTACGTTTTTCAATAAGGATGGAATGATGGATAAAGTCTACCCAAGTGCCGCAGAAGCACTCAAAGGCGTGGTTGCCGACAATCAGATGATAGCCGTCGGGGGCTTCGGTCTCTGCGGCATCCCCGAAGCCCTAATCGCCGCCTTGCGGGATTCCGGTGTCCAGAACCTGACGTGCGTCAGCAACAATGCCGGTGTCGACGGTTTCGGACTTGGCCAATTGCTAAGCACGCGCCAAATCAAGAAAATGATTGCGTCATATGTGGGCGAGAACAAGGAATTCGAACGCCAATACCTGGCCGGCGAACTGGAACTCGAGTTCACGCCGCAAGGCACGCTGGCCGAGAAGCTGCGTGCAGGCGGCGCCGGTATTCCCGCTTTTTATACGCGCACCGGGGTAGGCACCATTGTGGCCGACGGCAAGGAAGTTCGCGAATTTGATGGTGAAAATTACGTCATGGAGCGCTCGCTTGTGCCTGATGTTTCGCTGGTAAAAGCCTATAAGGCGGACCGTAGCGGCAACCTGGTGTTTCGCAAGACGGCACGCAACTTCAATCCCAACGTGGCCATGGCGGGAAAAATCACCATTGTGGAAGTCGAGGAAATCGTCGAGACAGGCACATTCGACCCAGACCAGGTCCACCTGCCTGGCATCTTCGTGCATCGTATCGTCCTGAATGCCAACCCCGAAAAACGTATCGAACAACGTACTGTCCGCGCAGCGCAAGGAGCTTGATAATGGCCTGGAATCGTGACCAAATGGCAGCACGCGCTGCACGTGAACTGAAAGATGGATTCTATGTAAACCTGGGTATCGGCTTGCCCACGATGGTGGCGAACCACGTGCCGCAAGGTATGGAAGTTTGGCTGCAGTCGGAAAACGGGCTGCTGGGAATTGGCCCCTTTCCCACGGAAGACGAGATCGATCCCGACCTCATTAACGCTGGCAAGCAAACCATTACGACATTGCCAGGGTCGTCCATTTTTTCGTCGGCCGACTCCTTCGGAATGATCCGCGGCGGCAAAATCAACCTGGCCATCCTGGGCGCCATGCAAGTGTCGCAAACGGGTGACCTGGCCAACTGGATGATTCCCGGCAAAATGATCAAGGGCATGGGCGGTGCCATGGACCTCGTGGCCGGTGTGGGCAGGGTGGTGGTGTTGATGGAACACGTCGCGCGCAAGAAAGACGGCACGGAAGACTTGAAAATCCTGCAAGAATGCACCTTGCCGCTGACCGGTGTCGGTGTGGTCGACGTGATTATCAGCGATTTGGGGGTCATGGAAGTGACGCCCGAAGGCCTGAAGCTCGTCGAGCTGGCGCCAGGCGTAAGTGTCGATCAAATCCAGGCCAGTACCGGCGCCAAAATGGACGTGTCGGCCGTTGCCTGATCCCGCCATTTCGTAAACGCCGGCGTGCCCGCCGGCCCAAAGAAGGAAAGCTGTGAGCCACAATGTTTTCGCCGAACGCATCGGCGCCTTGCGCGTCGCCATGCAGGCACGCCGGATAGACGCCTGGGTGGTGCTCTCAGCGGATCCGCACCTGTCCGAATATCTGCCGGATCATTGGCAGGGCAGGCAGTGGCTTAGTGGTTTTCAGGGATCGGCGGGCACGCTTGTGGTCACGGCGGATGCCGCCGGCTTATGGACGGACAGCCGTTACTGGGAGCAGGCCGACAACGAGCTTGCGGGCACGGGCATACAGACCATGCGCGCCGGCGCGCCCGATGTGGCCGGACCGGCGGAATGGCTTGCCCGGCAATTGGCTGCCGGAGCGCGCGTCGGCATCGACGGGCAGGTTCTGGCGGTCAACATGCATCGGCAATGGCAATCCACGCTGGCAAAAGCGGGTATTGTTCTTTCGTGCGAGCTGGACCTGCTGGCCGACGTCTGGCTGGATCGCCCGGGGCTGCCGCACGGCAACGTCTACGAGCATTTGCCGCCGTTCGCATGCCGGACCCGCGCGGAAAACCTGGCCGCTGTGCGTCTGGCCATGGCGGACCACCACGCCGAGTGGCACTGGGTGTCGTCGCTGGACGACATCGCCTGGCTATTCAACTTGCGCGGCAACGATGTTTTCTACAACCCTGTGTTCCTGTCGCATGCCCTTATCGGCTCGGACACGGCCACCTTATTCGTCGATCCGGAAAAAATAAGCCCGTCATTGCGCGCGACGCTGTCCCAGGATGGCATCGCAGTCGAGCCTTATGATGCGGCTGCGGGCGCATTGGCATGTCTCGCGCAAGACCAGACGCTGCTTATCGACACGGCCCGCAGCACCGTTGGCGTGATCGCCGCGGCGGCGTTCGCCGAAAAAGTCGAAGCCATCAATCCGTCGCAGTTGCTCAAATCGCGCAAGAACGCCGCCGAAGCCGGCCACGTGCGCCAGGCAATGGAGCAAGACGGCGCCGCCTTGTGTGAATTTTTCGCCTGGTTTGAATCGGCCTTGGGCACAGAAACCATCACCGAACTGACCATCGATCAGAAGATCACCGAAGCCAGGGCCAAGCGGGAGCACTTCGTCAGCCCCAGCTTCAGTACGATCGCGGCCTTCAACGCCAACGGCGCCATGCCCCACTACCATGCCACTCCTTCCGCCCATGCGGTGATCGAGGGAAACGGCTTGCTGCTCATCGATTCCGGCGGGCAATACCTGGGCGGCACCACCGATATCACGCGGGTCGTTCCGGTTGGCCACGTCAGCGATGCGCAGATTCGCGACTACACGGCCGTGCTCAAGGGCATGATCGCCTTGTCGCAAGCCGTTTTTCCGCGCGGCACAATGTCACCGCTGCTGGACACCATCGCCCGCATGCCCATATGGCAGACGGGTGCCGATTATGGTCACGGCACCGGCCATGGCGTTGGCTACTTTCTTAACGTCCATGAAGGCCCGCAGTCCATTTCGTACCGCAGCGCAATCACGCCCCATATGGCAATGCAGGAAGGCATGATCACCTCGAACGAGCCCGGGCTTTATCGTCCCGGTCTATGGGGAATCCGAATCGAGAACCTGGTCCTGACGGTTCCCGCCGTCAGCACTGAATTTGGCGATTTCCTGGCGTTTGAAACCCTTACGTTATGCCCTATCGACACGCGCTGCATCGCCGTCGATGCCCTGTCGCCTTCCGAACGAACGTGGCTCAACGATTACCACCGCCAGGTGCGGCAACGCCTGCTTCCTTTGGTGCAGCAAACCGCCCGCGAATGGCTTCTTCATCGTACCCAGGCCGTCTGATCCGGCTATAATCCAAATTTCCCGCTCCTGCCCGGCAAACCGGGCATGTAAAACAATGACCAAATATGTATTTGTCACGGGTGGAGTCGTCTCCTCCCTGGGTAAGGGCATTGCTGCCGCTTCTCTCGCAGCCATCCTGGAATCGCGCGGCCTGCGCGTCACCATGCTGAAGCTGGACCCCTACATCAATGTAGACCCCGGCACCATGAGCCCCTTCCAGCACGGCGAGGTCTTTGTCACCGAAGACGGCGCGGAAACCGATTTGGACCTCGGCCATTACGAGCGCTTCATTTCCACGCGCATGCGCAAAGTGAACAACTTTACGACCGGCCAGATCTATGAATCGGTGCTGCGCAAGGAACGCCGTGGCGATTACCTGGGCAAGACGGTTCAAGTCATCCCGCACATTACGAACGAGATCCAGGATTTCATCGCGCGCGGCGCCAAGGCCGCCTGGGACGGCGCTGCCGACGTGGCCATCGTCGAGATCGGCGGCACAGTGGGCGACATCGAGTCCCTGCCGTTTCTTGAAGCTGTACGCCAAATGAGCCTGCGCCTAGGCCGCAACAACGCGGCGTTCGTGCACCTGACGTTGGTGCCGTTCATTGCCTCGGCAGGCGAGCTCAAGACCAAGCCTACTCAGCATTCGGTCCAGGAGCTACGCAAAATCGGCATCTACCCTAATGCCTTGCTGTGTCGCGCGGACCGGCCCATTCCCGACGACGAGCGCGCCAAAATTTCCCTATTTTCAAATGTGCCCTTGGATGCCGTCATTTCCGTTTGGGATTCGGACTCGATCTATAAAATTCCCGCCATGCTGCATAAGCAGGGCCTTGACACTCTTGTTTGCGACGCGCTGACCCTTAATCCGCCGCCGGCCGATCTTACCGTCTGGGACCGTCTGGTCGACGCCATCGAGAACCCGCGTCACGAAGTCCGTATCGGCATGGTTGGCAAGTATGTGGACCTTACCGAATCCTACAAGTCGCTTAGCGAAGCCTTGGTGCACGCCGGAATACATACCCATTCGCGCGTGCTGATCGATTATCTGGATTCCGAAGTCATCGAGGCCGAAGGAACGGATTGCCTGGTGAACCTGGACGCCATCCTGGTGCCGGGCGGCTTCGGCAAGCGCGGTACGGAAGGAAAGATCCAGGCCATTCGTTATGCCCGCGAAAACGGCATCCCCTATCTCGGCATATGCCTTGGCATGCAGTTGGCCGTTGTTGAATTTGCGCGTCATGTGGCCGGCCTGGGTGGTGCAAATAGCACGGAATTCGACCCGGCGGCTCCGCACCCGGTCGTTGCGCTGATCGCCGAGTGGCAAGATCGTGAAGGCATGATCGAGAAGCGCGACACGACATCCGATCTGGGCGGCACCATGCGCAAAGGGGCACAACGCTGCCCTGTCAAACCCGATACCCGTGCTTATGAAATCTACGGTACCGAGGTCAACGAACGCCACCGTCACCGCTATGAAGTCAATAATGTCTATGTTTCCCGGCTGGAAGAATCCGGCATGGTGATCAGCGCTCGCACTCCCACCGAGAACCTGCCGGAAATCATGGAACTGCCGCAGCATCCCTGGTTCATGGGGGTGCAGTTTCATCCCGAATTCACCTCCACGCCGCGTGATGGCCATCCATTGTTCTCCAGCTACATTCGTGCGGCAATCGAACATCAATCGTTACGTGAGTTGTCCGTGAAGACGGGCACGTAAAGGACGAAGGAGCTTTAGATGAAATTATGCGGCTTTGATGTTGGCCTTAACCACCCATTTTTTCTGATTGCGGGGCCATGCGTGATCGAATCCCGCCAAATGGCGTTCGATACTGCCGGCGTGCTTAAGGAAATCACGTCACGGCTCGGCATTCCTTTCATCTATAAAAGTTCATTCGATAAGGCCAATCGCAGCTCCGACCAGTCGTACCGCGGGCCGGGGCAGGCCGAGGGCCTGCAAATCCTGGCCGATGTGCGGGCCGAACTTGGTGTTCCCATTCTGACGGACGTGCACGCCATAGAACAGGTGGACGCGGTGGCCGCCGTCGTCGACGTCTTGCAGACTCCGGCGTTCCTGTGTCGCCAGACCGACTTCATCCATGCATGCGCCGCCACGCTCAAGCCTGTCAATATCAAAAAGGGTCAGTTTCTGGCTCCGCACGATATGGCCCAGGTCGTGGCCAAGGCGCGCGCGGCGGCGATCACCGCCGGCGGTGACGGCCACAATATCATGGTATGTGAACGCGGCGCGTCGTTCGGCTACAACAATCTTGTCTCCGATATGCGGTCCCTGGCCATCATGCGCGAGACACAATGTCCGGTGGTTTTCGATGCCACTCACTCGGTGCAACTGCCGGGTGGGCAAGGGGCGACATCGGGCGGGCAGCGCGAATTCGTTCCGATTCTTGCGCGCGCGGCCGTGGCCGTAGGCATTGCCGGTTTGTTCATGGAAACCCATCCCAACCCGGACCAAGCCTTGTCCGACGGCCCAAATGCGGTGCCGTTGCATCAAATGGAAGCATTGCTTCAATCTTTGCTTGCGATCGACCGTTGCGTGAAGGCAAGTGGCGTCCTGTAATCTATTGCCATGGCACGCCCATGTCTGTAGAATCGTTGACTTATCAATGATTGATCGGCCAAGCTATTATGTCCACCGAGCAGGTCACCCAGGCAGTAGACAGCGGACGCGTCTTATCCGTTCGTGATTCCTTTCTTGCGATGCTTGGGCTTTGCTTTGTCACTATGATGGTGGCGGTGGATCAGACCGTCGTCGGCACCGCGCTGCCGACTATCGTTGCAGAATTGCACGGTTTCGAGCTTTACGCATGGGTCGCCACGTCTTACCTGCTGACATCCGTCATCACCATCCCCATCTTTGGACGCCTGGGCGATTACTACGGGCGCAAGCCCTTCGTCGTCGTTTCCATTGTGGTATTCACGATTGCATCGGTATTCTGCGGTATGGCCGACTCCATGTGGCACCTCGTGCTGGGCCGGGCCTTGCAGGGCATCGGCGGCGGGATGCTGGTGGGAACCGCGTTCGCCTGCGTTCCCGATCTTTTTCCGGATACCCATGTAAGACTGCGCTGGCAGGTGTTGCTTAGCGCATCCTTCGGTATCGCGAACGCGTTTGGCCCGTCGCTTGGCGGGTTCCTGACTCATTATGCCGGGTGGCGCACCGTCTTCTTCATCAACTTGCCACTAGGCATTATCGGATTGTTCTTCGTGTGGCGCTTCCTGCCGCGCATCCGGCAAGTCCAGCAGGGCAGTATTCGCCTGGACTGGCAAGGCGCGCTGCTGATTGCCCTGGGGTTGGCTTGTCTGCAGTTGTTTGTACAGCTTCTGCCACGGTACGGCGCAAGTTTCGCCATGGTTAGCCTGGGGACCTTCGCCGTCGCCATGTTCGTCGCCCTGGTCTATTGGGAACGGCGCTGCCCCGTGCCCTTGATTCCGCTGGATATGTTCCGCAACAAGACGCTGGTCGCGCTGTTCTGCCTTTCCTTATTCCTTGGCTTCATCATGTTCGCGTTATTGTTCTACATACCGTTGCTGCTGCAAGGCGGCTTTGGATTGACGCCACAAGAGGTCGGTTTCCTTATCACCCCCTTGGTGGTATTCATTACTGTGGCCAGTATTGCGAATGGGCGCATCGTTACCCGCATACCGAAACCAAACTACATGCTTTATTTGGGATTCGCTTTGCTGGTGATTGCTTGTCTGGGTATCATCAGCGTGCATAAATCAACGTCGCGCTGGTTATTGGCCTTTTACATGATGCTGGGCGGGTCGGGATTGGGATTCATCATGCCAAACCTGACGGTTTTCGCACAGGAAGTCGCGGGCAGGTCGGCGCTGGGTATTGCCACGGCAGTATTGCAATCGCTGCGAATGATTGGGGGCATGCTGGGGATGGCGATCGTAGGCACGCTCGTGACGCATTATTATGTGGGCGAGATCAGCGACGTTGTAGGGCGGGACCCGAACGGCTTTCGTCTGAGCCGCCTGGTGGATCCGCAGGTCCTGGTCAATTCCGTGACTCAAAGCGATTTTGTCGCCGACATGCACCGGGCCGGCCTGCATGGTGAGTCCTTCCTCGAGCTTGCGCGCGTGTCGCTCGTCTCCGGCATTCATGCCGGTTTGGTTGCAGCACTTATCGTGGCCGTTATTGGCCTGTTCTGGGTGTATCGCCTGCCCTTGATCCAGCTGTCGCGCGGCGCCGTGCTGGTCTCACCTACAGGAATCGACAAGTGAACGATATTCCGCAGCAGCAAGTCCTGCAGCAACTGGGCAGGACCTACCGCACGCTCATGTCGGCGTTCGAGGCCAATATTGGTCATTCCTTGCCGCGTTGGCGAATTTTGCTGCACCTGTATCAAGTCGGCGAGACATCGCAAAAACAGTTGGCCGGCTCGCTGCGCGTCGATCCGGCGGCGCTTACGCGGCAGATCAAGGCAATTGAAAGAATGGGATGGGTGGAACGCCATAGCGATCCCATCGACAATCGCCTGACGAATGTGGCGCTCACGCCTGTCGGCACCTTGCTGGTGGAAGCTGCGTTGCCCAAGCGCGCGGCATTCATCGAGAGCGCGCTGGGGGATTTCTCCGTGCAAGACCTGGAGGCGCTTGAAGCGATTCTTGGTAAACTGGAAGATCGCTTGCGCATGAGCGGCGAGGCCCAGGCATGACAGAGCATTAAATTTCTAATCTTTTGGACCTGGGCATCGGCCTGCGCCATGCAGCCCGGGTACAATCTAACGCTTGCGCTTGTCGACTCAAGCAACATTTCCCACGCGTAACTTTACCTTCAGGCAGGACTGTCAATATTATGAGTGCAATCGTAGATATCATCGGACGCGAAATCCTCGACTCGCGGGGCAACCCAACCGTCGAATGCGATGTGTTGCTGGAGTCCGGCGCCATGGGTCGTGCGGCTGTACCGTCTGGTGCGTCGACGGGCTCGCGCGAAGCCATCGAATTGCGCGATGGCGATGCCACGCGCTACTTGGGCAAAGGCGTTCTGCGTGCTGTCGAAAACCTCAATACCGAGATTTCCGAAGCCCTCATGGGTCTGGATGCTCAGGAACAAACGTTTATTGACCGCACGCTTATCGACCTGGATGGCACGGAATCCAAAAGCCGCCTTGGCGCAAATGCCATCCTGGCGGCCAGCATGGCCGTCGCACGCGCGGCGGCCGACGATTCAGGCTTGTCGCTGTATCGGTATTTCGGAGGCAGCGGCCCCCTGCATATGCCCGTACCCATGATGAACGTGATCAATGGTGGCGCGCATGCGAACAATACCCTGGATCTGCAGGAATTCATGATCCTGCCTATAGGCGCCACCAGCTTTCGTGAGTCGGTGCGAATGGGCGCCGAGGTCTTCCACGCTTTGAAAGCGCTACTGCACAAGCAAGGCATGTCGACTGCAGTGGGCGACGAAGGCGGTTTTGCGCCCAACGTGCCTAACCACGAAGCGGCTATCCAGCTTATCTTGCAAGCCATCGAAGCAGCCGGCTACGAAGCCGGTTCGCAGATTGCGCTGGGCTTGGATTGCGCAAGCTCCGAATTCTATCGCGACGGCAAGTACCACTTGGCAGGCGAAGGCGGCATTGCCCTCAGTTCGCAGGACTTCTCCAATCTGCTCGCCACTTGGTGCGACAAATACCCCATTATTTCGATTGAAGACGGCATGGCCGAAAATGACTGGGAAGGCTGGAAAGTATTGTCCGACCAATTGGGCAAGCGGGTGCAGTTGGTTGGCGACGACTTGTTCGTTACGAACACCAAGATCCTCAAGCAAGGCATTGACCAGGGTATAGCCAATTCCATCCTTATCAAGATCAACCAGATAGGTACGCTGACGGAAACCTTTGCCGCCATTGAAATGGCCAAGCGCGCCGGCTATACCGCCGTCATTTCGCACCGATCAGGTGAAACCGAAGACACAACCATTGCCGATATCGCAGTCGCAACCAATGCCATGCAGATCAAGACCGGCTCATTGTCGCGCTCGGACCGCATGGCCAAATACAACCAGTTGCTGCGCATCGAAGAAGAACTCTCAGACGTGGCAATGTACCCCGGCCGCGACGCGTTCTACAATTTGCGCTAAATCGCGCTTGGCAGCCCGGCCGTACCACCGGGCTGTTTTTGTGTAAAACATGCGATTGCTATTCCTTGTCCTGCTGACCCTGACGCTTATCACCCAGTACCCGCTTTGGTGGGGGAAAGGCGGTTGGTCGCGTGTTCATGAACTTGAGCGCAAAGTGGCCGGCCAGCAAGAAACCAACAGTGCCTTAGTGGCGCGCAATAATGCGTTGCAAGCCGAAGTCCTTGACCTGAAGACCGGCAAGTCAGCCATAGAAGAGCGCGCGCGCACAGAGCTTGGTATGGTGAAAGAGGACGAAATCTTTGTCCAGATACTGGCCCCCAACGAGCCGCAGCCAGATATCCGCACGCCGCAAATGCCGTCCAAAAAAGGCAACTAGCCGCGCTCCTTCAGCGCCGGATGGGCGGCGCTATCCGCAACACAACACCACGCCGCAGGCCGGGTCATCGGGCGCAACGACAAGATTGCTTGTTGGCCATGTGCCGTCGGCTTGCGTGGGTGCGCCTAAGGCTGCTGCGGTTTCCAGTGGCAGGAAGGTCTGCGGCGGGGGTGGGTGCTGTGGTGGCACTTCCACTGGCTGAGATGTGGCTGGCGGACTAGGAATCTGCGTCGGCGTCGGCGTCTGCGTCAGCGTCGGCGGTTCGGGCGAGGGTATTTTCGTTGTGGCGGTCCTGATCACTTTTCCGGAACCGGGCAAAGGCCAATACACCGGGTGCGACTGCATGACAAGCGCAACTTCCTGGGTCAGGGGCAGATAGCCCCCGCGCGCCATGGCTTGCCGCCCGTAGGATCCATGGTGATCTCCCAGCAGTCGTATCAGGCCTTTGGTGAGGGGCAGCAGGGGTTCGTGCAACCATGTCAGGCGCAGCACCAGGGTGTTGGCGTCCCAGATAGTCTGCCCGGATTGCGGCCCGGCCCCGCGCGCCCAGCCCTGCGCGTGTTTGCCGGCGTCTTGTTCGGCAAGGTAGGCATTGCTGATGGCCGGTAGGCCGGTTTGTTGAGCAATTTCCAATGCAGGTGTGGAAAAGTCCTGAAAGGCTGCCGGCGAGGGGGAGAGGATTTCGATACGCCATGGCGCAGCGCTGGTCTTGGCCCGGCGTTCGGCCAAAGCCAAATGCAGGCGCCGCCGGGATAGTGGCTTGGTAGAGGAAACGAATAGCGGCAACATGGCATCTTCAAAGGCCGATTCGATGGTGAGAGGATGGGCATGATCGACGATGGCGGAGCGGCCGGCCTCTACCAATGCCAGGCTGATGGCCTGCTTATGAAAGAACCATTGCGCGATCTCGATGCCGCCTAGCCCAAGCAGCAATATGGGGATGGCGACAATGGAAAATTCGACGAGACTGACACCTGATTGTGTGCGGTGCTGAAGGAAAGACATGCGCCAAGTATGGCAAGGACTTTTTTCAGCGCCTAGTGTGGAAGCAACTAATGGACCGATTTGTGCGGGCTGTTTGCCGTGTCAAGGTTATCTACGAAAAGGCCGGCCGAGTCGACCGGGTCGAACACGTAGAGCTTGCCGCAGAAGTTGCAGGCAATTTCAATGACCTCGCGTTCGCTGAGTATGTCTTCAACTTCGTGCCGGCCCAAAGACCGCAGCATATTGGCCACGCGCTCACGCGTGCAGGGACAATGCCATTCCACATTCTGCGGAGCGAATGCGATCAGATCCTCTTCCCAGAAGAGCCGGTGGATGAGCGCTTCGGTTTCCAGTTCCAGAAGTTCTTCGCGCGTAACGGTTGCCGCCAGTACGCAGACGCGCTTCCAGGTTTCGTCCGGCGGTGAGGCGGCGTCGGCCACCAGCATTTCACCGCCATGATCAGGCAGACGCTGCAGCAATAGCCCCGCGCAGCGTTGTGCATCGGCGGCCAGCCATATCCGGGTGTCGAGCTGCTCGGAGTGGCGCATGTAGTGCTCGAGCACCTGGGATAACGACGTGCCTTCGAGCGGGACGATGCCCTGGTATGGCTCGATATCGGTGGTGTCCCGATTGGGGTCCAGGACGACGATAAAACGGCCCTTGCCGTCGGCATTGAGCAAGGATTGCAGCGTGCCGTCCTGAGGGATGTCGTGGCCCTCGCGTACGGTGACGGTGGCGCGGATTGCCAGGTCGGCGGTGCACTCGGCAACCATTAGCGCGATGGCGCCGCTGCCCTGCAGCTGCAAGACTAAAGCGCCATCGAATTTGATGTTGGTGGCCATGAGGACGGCGGCGGAGACGAGTTCGCCCAGGAGCCGCTGGAGGCATTCGGGATAGGATTGGTGCGCCATCCCGGTTTGCCAGGCGGAGGTGAGTTTCACGGCTTGAACGCGGCTGCTGTGGTCGGGCAACAGGTATTTTCTGAATTGGTCGGTCATGGGTAAATTTTAGCCCATATGCGGCTGAGGTCCAGTCTGGTATATGAACCGGCGCCGGTTCTTGTGCCATCGTGTTTGGTATCTAAACCGGCGCCGGTGCTGGGTGTCATCGTTGCTGGTATTTAAACCGGCGCCGGTGACGGGGGCTGGGTGGGCACAGACGGCTCGCGGTCAAGGCGTTGCCTTGACTTCCCGCGCGTCGCACTGCGCTTGAGGCGGCTGCGGAACTCGCGAGAACGGACAGCCCCCAGCTGTCCGTAAGCGCCTCGTTCGAACAGGCCGCAGCCTTGCATCCTCAAGCGCAATACGCCACGCGGCGCGCCCG